>NZ_FXBB01000022.1 GCF_900177735.1 Dethiosulfovibrio salsuginis
TGGGGCGACAGGACGTCGCCCCAAGCCGAGGGGGCACAGGACGTGCCCTCCGAGGCGGTTCGTACGGAACAGGCAGGTCGAGTATACGATTGGGCGAAACAGGGCGTAGGCGGGATGATCTCTCCGAGGGGACTCAGACGTGAGTTTTAGAAATTCCCTACTCTAAGGTTTCTACGACCTCTTTAAGGGCCTTTCTTATGGGGATGTTCTGAGGACAGGCGGTCTCACACTGGCCACAGTCCACGCACTGGGAGGCCTTGCCTCCGTCTTTGGTGAAGGCGGTGTAAAACTGCTTCGCTCCGGCCAGATCGTCCAGCATGGTGACCTTGTTGAACTGGGCGAAACATTCCGGTATCTTGACCCCGGCGGGACAGGGCATACAGTACCGACAGCCGGTGCAGTTCACCGCCATGCGGTCCATATAGATCCTGGCGACCTTGTCCATGGTCTCCCTCTCTCTGTCCGTGAGGTTATCGGGCTGTCCGTTCTCCGCCGCCAGAAGGTTCTGCTCCACCTGCTCCATAGAGCTCATTCCGCTCAGGACCACCGAGGTCTCCTTCTGGTCCCATATCCACCTAAGGCCCCATTCGGCGGAGGGTCTACCAGGAGCCTCCCTCTCCAACAGGCCCTTGACCTCCTCGGGGACGGACTGGACCAGGGCTCCGCCTCTCAGTGGTTCCATGACGACAACCCCTACGCCTCTGTCGTAGGCCTCCTTGAGCCCCGCCCTTCCCGCCTGGTAGTTTTGGTCTATGAAGTTGTACTGTATCTGGCAGAAGTCCCAGTCGTAAGCCCTCAGGACGGTGCTGAACAGGTCCGGTCCGTCGTGGAAGGAGAATCCCACGTTCTTCACCTTGCCGGACCTCTTGGCCCGGTCCAGAAAGGAGAACACGTTAAGGGCTGTGACGTGGTCCCACCTACCCTGGTTGAGGGCGTGGAGCAGGTAATAGTCTATGGAATCGGTCTCAAGGCGATCCAGCTGGCTGTTCAGAAAGCCGTCAAAATCGTCGTGGCTCTCGGTGAGCCAGCAGGGTAGCTTAGTCGCCAGCTTTACCTTCTTCCTGTAGCCCCCTCTTAATGCCTCGGCGACGAATAGCTCCCCGTCCCCTCCGTGATAGGGCCAGGCGGTGTCGACGTAGTTTATTCCTCCGTCTATACCTGCCCTTATTATCCTTGTGGCCTCCGCTACGTCCACCGTCCCGTTCTCCCCTGTCGGTAGCCTCATACAGCCGAATCCCAGCGCCGAAAGCTCTTCCCCAGTTCCCGGCATAACACGATACTTCATGTCCACTCCCCCTTTAGATGGTTTTTCTGGATCCATTTTAAGCCCATTTAGGCTTATAAGGAACCCTGTGGTAGGATATCCTCTTGATACGCTTATTTTTAGAGAGGAGAGATCGACCTTGATGGGAGTTAGCCACGCGATAATGTCCTTCGCCCTGGTCTACGGCGCTACAGGAAAGGCCGTCCCCGCCTCCCTCGCCTCCGCCGGGGCACTGTTTCCCGACTGGATAGAGAGGGTGGTTTACGGTAAAAAATGGATGAAGCACCACCGTAAGTGGAGCCACTGGTTCGTCCCCTATCTGGGGTTGGCCTGGTGGCTCAGTCGCTATATAGAGGGGATTCCCCTGCCCTCCATCCTGAAAAAGTTGGAGGGAACCCTGTATCTGTCGCTGGATGTTCCCACCGTCGAGTTAGCCCTGGGGTTCCTGTTCTTCTGGCTCGTCGTAGGCTGCCTGCTCCATATCCTGGAGGACGGCTTTTTCGGCCCTATTCCGGTGCTGATACCCTGGAGAAGACATCGGTTGGTCTATCAGCTTTTTAAGACAGGAGGGATGGCGGAAAGGATCATCTCTAGATTGGCCCTTATAAGTGCGGTGGTCCTAAGATACGTAGACGGCACAGGATCGGTTGTGGGATAATTTTATGGTACTCTGTAAATAAGTTCGGAGATATAAAGGCTCTCGTCGATCGAGGCGGAAGCCCTCAGATAGGAGGGGTTTATTTGTCTTATAGGTTTATATCCTGTTGTGTCGTAGCGTTGATGCTATCTTTGTCCAGTGTCGGTGTAGGGTTTGCCTCCGAGGACGGCCAGATAATGGGTTTCATCGTGGATTCGGCGGGCCGTCCTGTCCCGAACGTGACGGTGAAGGTCGTCGGGGGAGAGAAGGAACTGACCGCTATGTCGGACAGAAAAGGGGAGTTCGTGCTGAGGGATCTCTCCCCCGACGTCCCCCTCTCGGTCCTCTGGGACGAGGGCAAGGCCTCCTCCGGAAAGGTAGAGGGAGTTCGAGTTCCTCCCGGTGGAACCCTTTTCGTCATGACGGGCTACCTGTCCGGCGAGGTCGGAGAGACCCTATCCTTCAGAATTCCGTCGAACCCCACCACAGGCTACAGTTGGGCCATTGCCGACCGGGGGAACCCTTCGGTGGCTGTCCCGGTAGGCAACCTTATGGAGTCTCGGGATGAAGCGAAGGATCCAAGGGGCAACGTAGGGGCGGGAGGAAACGAGCTGTGGCTGTTCAGATGTGTCGGCCCGGGGAACTCGTCGGTAGGTTTATCCTACGTCAGGCCCTGGGAGACCGATGTCCAACCTTCCAGAGTGGCGGTGGCTATACTTTCGGTGAGATGATGATTCGTTTCATAGCTCTATCTCTAGTAGCCTCACTGTTCTCTGCCGTACCCTCGTGGGCTGTGGATAAGGGGACTGTGGCACCGCCGAGCCAGGAGTACGTCCAGTGGATCGAGGCCGCCGAATTAGCTTGCATCACGGAGAGCAAAGATAGGCCCTTAGGGGACGTTCCTCCAAGGATCGATCTGTCTCACCTGAAAGGCGATCAGCTGTCTCTTTTCGCCGCAAAAGGATCTTTATCCTCTTTTCCGGTCAGCTACGACCTTAGGCCCACGACCTACCTCTCTCCTGTGAGGAACCAGGGTCACTTTGGAACCTGCTGGGCCTTCGGCTCCTTTGGATCTCTGGAGTCGACCTTTAAGAGGAGGGACGGGATCTCCAGCGATTTTTCCGAGGCCCATCTGGCCTACTTTGCCTACGTCGACCTAGGTCCAGATATGCCGGCTTTTACGCCTCAAGAGCCCCCTTTTGGAAACGACCCTATCTTTGACCAGGGGGGGAACGTGTGGAAGGCGACGGCGATTCTGAGCCGTTGGACCGGTGCGGTGAAGGAGTCCGACCGGCCCTACCAGAGCGTATCTCCTTGGCCTCAGGAGCTCTTTCCCCTGTCCTCCGACCGGGTCTCAAGCCACCTGGAGCAGGTGTTATTTCTAGGAAGCGATTTCCATGGGCCCTCTATGAAATCTGCCGTCATGGACTACGGGGCTGTAGCCTTCAGCATGGTCTGGAGTAACGACTTTTACAACGTCTCCACCGACTCCTACTACAACCCGACAGGGGACGGCGCTGGCGGCCATGCGGTGCTGCTTGTCGGATGGGACGACCACTATCCAAGGGGAAACTTCAACTTAGATCCCGGCTCCGATGGCGCCTGGCTGGTGAAAAACAGCTGGGGTGAGGGCTGGGGGGATAAGGGGTTTTTCTGGATCTCCTACAAAGAGGCCGTCTTCCGTCGGCCTGCCCTGTTTATCGGGGCCTCCTCGGATAACTTCGAGTATATCTATCAGCACGATCCTCTGGGATGGGTTGACAGCTACGGATTCAACTCCGACACCGCCTGGTTTGCAAACGTCTTTCAGGTCTCCGGCGACGCCGGTGGTTGGCAGAGCCTGGAGGCCATATCTCTGTACACCGGCGGGGCCAACAGCTCTTACACTATAGAGGTCTGGTCAGATGGAACCCCTGAAAATCCCAGAAGCGGACGGAGAATTATGACTCCACAGGAAGGCACCATCCCTGTGCCCGGGTATCACACCGTGAGGCTAAAAGAGCCTCCCTACCTTTACGATGGCTCTCGGTTTTCGGTGGTCGTAAAGTTGACAACCCCGGGATACCTGTTCCCGGTTTCGATCGAATCGCCGGAGGAAGGCTACTCGGATAAGGCCAAGGCGGCGAATGGACAGAGCTACGTTAGTTCCGACGGAGCGATCTGGCTGGACATGAACGCTACACGGCCAGGAACCAACGTCTGTATCAAAGCCTTTACGTCTAAAACCGACCCACCGCCGTCGTCCGGTGGGGGCTGTAATATCGGAGTTAATCCTGGGATACTGCTGCTCGCTCTGCCTATGGTAACCTTGATCAGATGAGTGCGATTTCTTGGAATCAATGTGATAAAATACAATGGAGGTGGTCTGTAGAGGTCATCTCCATTCCTTAAGGGAAAGGGGCGTGTTATAGGTATGAGGGGACTACTTTTCGCTGTGATGATGGCAGTATTTGCTATTTCGGTGACCCCTGGGGCCTACGCTGAGGCCAAGACCGTACCCGGCGAGTATCTGGTGTTATTTAAGACCAGGGATAAGGTGATGGAGACTGAGGGCAGGGATAGAGACGTTGCGGTGTCGGTTATGCTCGATTTTCAGAGCGAATACCTGGCGGTCCGATACGGCCTGGAGGTAAAGAACTCTTTCAGCGCTATCTCCCGCTCCAACGGAAAAGGGATGTTCTTCGTGAAGAGCGAAAGGGCGTCTATGGACGGAAAATTCGAGGAAAAACTGCTTGAGGAACTCAGGGCGGACCCCTTTATAGAGGCGGTCTCTCCGAACGAGGTTCAAAAAATGATCTCCACCTCAGTGGGGATATCAAAGCCCTAAGGGGCTCGAAGGGGTGTATATAATGGGGAAAAAATCTCTGTTTATCGCTTTCGCTTTCTTTGTCTTTATCTGGGGCGGTGTGGCCTTTGCCCAGTCCGCTCCGGTTGGAGAGTACGTCGAGGGAGAGGTCTTAGTGGTTCTGGAGGGAACGGGTATCAACGCCTCCGACGTCTCGTCCTTCAAGGCCGGTCTCGACTCCTCCGCAAAAGCCCTAGCCTCCTCTGTAGGGGCCAAGTCGGTGGGGACTTACAGCGCGATAGCCGCCCAGAGCGGCAAGAGCATCGCTCACCTCAGGGCAGAAGGCAAAACCACAGCAGAGCTCATGGAGGAACTTAAAGCCCAGCCCGGGGTGGTCGGGGTTGCCCCGAACTACATATTCAGGATATCCTCCTGGTCCAACGATCCGATGAGTGGCGACCTGTGGGGTATGGCGGATATAAAGGCTCCCGAGGCCTGGGGCCTTTGTTCCGGCGATAAAGGGGTTTTTGTGGCCGTTATCGACACGGGGATAGACTACAACCATCAAGATATAAAGGAGAACATCGGCAGAGATCTTGACGGAGAGTTGGGGATCGACACGGTTTCAAACGACAGGGACCCGATGGACGACAACGATCATGGCACTCATGTGGCCGGGACCATAGGAGCGGTCGGGAATAATGGCATCGGAGTAACCGGCATAAACTGGGGCGTCAGCCTCCTCGCCGTGAAAGTACTGAACAGAGAGGGCAGCGGGACCGGAGATCAGATAGTGGCTGGACTGGATTACGTTGTCGGCCAGAAGAGAAGGGGCCTTAACATAAGGGTTGCCAACATGTCCCTGGGCGGTTGGGGCCTGCCCATAAACAACCCCGACTCAGACCCTTACGCCAGCGCGTTCAAGGCCGTAACGAACGCAGGGATACTCCTCGTCGTCGCAGCAGGAAACGAGGGGCAGAATATAGACAACCCCACAGGATACAGAGACAGGGAAGATAAATGGATCGACCTCAGAGGCCTTGCGGTATACCCTGCCTGTTTCAAGTTCACCAACATGATCACGGTGGGAGCCATCAGTGCCGACCATACCCAGGCGTATTTCTCAAACCACAGCCCCAACTACGTCCATATCGCCGCCCCAGGCGTGAGCATACTGAGCACCGTATCAAACGACAGCTATCAGAGGTTCGGTGGAACCTCCATGGCGACGCCCCACGTGGCAGGCGTGGCCGCCCTTATAGCTGCCTACAGGCCCAACCTCAGTGCTGGGGAGATAAAGGGCAGGATACTCGCCAACGTCACGGATAACAGCGTGCTTGCCGGAAGCGTCGCGACAAGGGGTAACCTCAACCTTTACGATGCGCTGCGGGGGGCCAAAAGCGACGTCAAGGTGACCTCCATAACGGTTCCGTCATCTCAAAAGGTCCTGGATATAGATGCTGGAACCTCTGTCGCTCTGAGCCCGACTGTGAGTCCCTCCAACGCCACCAACAAGGTCCTGGTCTGGTCCTCCAGCAACAACTTTGCGGCCACCGTTTCCGGAAGCGGTGTGGTCAAGGGAAGGTACTCAGGGACCGCCACAATCTACGCAAGCAGCAACGACGGAAGCAACGTCTCGGACAGCGTGACTGTAAACGTCACCGGTGGAAGTCTTTTTGGGGACGGCGGTGGCTGCTCCATCGGCCTCGCACCTGCCACTCTCCTGCTGGCATTGCCACTTCTGTTCCTTCGCAGGTAAGGCTTAAGGTAAAGATGAAGGGGGACGACCTAGGTCGTCCCCCTTCATCTTTACCGGTTCAGATAAGCCCAGGCCACCGAGGCGGACATAGCGGCCCCTAGCTCAAGGACGTCGTCGTCGACGCAGTATTTGGGGTGGTGCTGAGGATAGGTCATGTCCTTACCCTCGTTTCCGGTCCCAAGGAACATGAAGGTCCCGGGTCTCTCCATGAGGTAATAGCTGAAGTCCTCGGCACCCATGGTGGGCCTCGCCTCGGAGACCTTATCCTCGCCTAGAACCTCTTTAGCCACTCCGACGGCGAACCTGGTGAAGTCCACATCGGTCACCGTGGGGGGGAGCATGTTGGTGTAGCTGAACTCCGCCTCGCATCTCATGGCGGAGCAAATAGCCTTGGCTACCTCCTCCATCCTTGCGGCGATGTTCTTTCTGACGTCCTGGTTGAAGGTTCTGGTGGTCCCCTTTATCAGTGCCGAGTCGGGGATAGCGTTGAACACCGAGCCGCTTTTTATCTCGCCGACGGAGATAACCGCCGCGTCCAGAGGGTCTACCTCCCGGCTGACTATGGTCTGCCAGGCCGAGACCACCGAACAGGCGGCCATCACCGGGTCCACCGACATATGGGGCATGGAACCATGTCCCCCTCTGCCTTGGATCTTGAGCTCGAACATATCCGCCGAAGCCATGGTCGGACCCTCGCAGTAGGTCATGGAGCCGCTTGGCACGGGCGACCAGATGTGCTGACCGAAGACCACGTCCACACCCTCCAACACACCTTCCTCCACCAGTTCCTTGGCTCCGCCGCCTCTTTCCTCGGCGTGCTGGAAGATAAGCCGTACCCTGCCGGGAAGGTCGTTCTCCATCCCCTTGAGGATTTTTGCGGCGCCGAGGAGCATGGAGGCGTGGGCGTCGTGGCCGCAGGCGTGCATCACTCCGTCGTTTTCCGACCTGTAGGGAACGTCCCTCTCCTCCTGGACAGCCAGGGCGTCTATATCGGCCCTCAGGGCGATGCACTTATCCCCCTGTCCGAGGTCCGCCACGACGCAGATATCCTTCCCCTTGCACCCCACCTTCACCTGGTCGTACCCCATGTCCCTCAGGGCCTGGGCGATGGTCGCCGCCGTCTCGAACTCGCAGTGGGACAGTTCGGGGTGTCTGTGAAAGTGGTGTCTCCACTGAGCTATCTCTTCCCTTATTTCCCTTGCCTTTTCCCTTATCTGTACGAGCATAAAAGCGCCTCCTATCTTAAAGTGGACTCAAACCTGTCGATGGTGGAAGGGGATATTTTCGGGGTGAATGAACTGACTACCGCCGCCACTGCGAAGTTGACTATGAGCCCGACGAATCCCTCGTGAAGGCCCATCGGCGACGGAACCCCCATGAACTTTATGGCCACCACCGTTGCCAGACCAGCCAGAAGCCCGGTCACGATACCGGCTTTCGTGGGCCATTTGGCGAAGAGACCGAGAAAGACCGCAGGGAAGAACTGGGTAACCCCCGAGTATCCCACCAGGAGCAACGACACCAACATGGATGGGGCAAAGATCGCCAAAAGCACCGCCAACACCGTCAGGACCGGCACCAGTGCCCTTCCCAGCTTTGCCACCGCCATGTCCTCCATCTCCGGCTTAAAGCCCTTCTGTATGACGTTTCTGGCCATCAGGTTGGAGGAAGTGAGAATGAGCCCCGAGGAAGTCGAAATAGATGCCGCAAGGCCTCCTGCCCCTATGAATCCAGCCAGAAGAGGTGGAAAGTTGTTGACCAAGGCTATGAGCATGGCATGGTCCGGTTTTGTTATGGTCCCCGCAAAGGCTGGATCAATCCCCGCCTTGGCCGCACAGGTAAAGCCCACCACCATTATAGGTATCATGGTCAGGGAGTAAAGAGGCAGTATCGTTGCGTTTCTGCGGACCACCTTCTCGCTCTTCGCTGCGTAGGTCGCGGTGAAGATATGGGGCCACATCCAGAAACCGAGGCCGCAGATGAGGGACACCGACGCGACCCAGAATATCCCCAGCCCCGCGCTGTCCGGCAGGGTTAGGTGGTTGGGCTTGATCTCCTGAAGGATCTCCCACACCTTGGCCGTTCCACCGAAGAACTTGTGGGGGAATATAAACCCTATGGACACCATCCCGAAGAGCATGATGATGGCCTGAAGGAAGTTGGTCCAGCCGATGCCCCTGAGCCCCGAGACGTAGACGAATATCACCGCAGCTATGAAGCTTATGATTACAGCAATCTGCCAGGAGATAGCCCCTCCCGACGCCAGTTGAACTATCATACCCGCTCCCATTATCTGAAGCTGGAGGTAGGGAATGGAGAAGATGACCCCTATAAAGGCCACGAAGACCCCCAGCCAACGGCTCTCGTATCTGTCCGCTATAAAGTCGGGCTGGCTTATGTATTTAAGCCTGGATCCCAGCCTGTTTATCCTGGGCCCTATGAAGAAATAAAGCCCATATGCGATGGATCCGTAGGCCATGGCGTAGACGATGCTCATTCCCTTGGAATAGGCCCATCCCGCCAAGCCTAAAAAGGCGAAGGCACTGTATATCTCCGCTGCCGCGGTGGTGTAGAAAAGGAAGGTCCCGAACGACCGACCTCCTACGAAATAGTTCTCCATGCTGAAGGCCTGGTTTCTCCCCGCCAGGACCCCCACCACCGTGGTGACTATCAACCAACCGAATATTATGGCTATGGAGATGGTCATCTGTCCTCACCGTCCTCTTTTGCCCTGACGATGTAGGCGTAGGTCATCAGGCAGGTGGTTATGGGGACCATCAAGCCGGACCAGAATAGGATGAAAGGCACCCCGAAAATAACCGGACTCACCCGGTTTGCCAGGTTCAACACAGGGGGCATATACCCCGCCACTATCAGCGCAAAGCACCAAAGCACCTTTCGCTCTCCTCTTGTAAGACCCACAAAAAACACCTCCGAAAGTATGGAATAGTATGCACTATAGCACGGAGGCCCTTTTTAGGGAACCCCGATTCACAAAGGCTCCCTATAAAAACCTATTTTCATAATGTAAGGGATGATTCCGCCCGTTTTCTCGATATTCTCCACAATATTAGGGCTGTTGGTGCTATCACAAGCTGAGCCCATGCGATGACTCTCATTGCTCCAGAGGTGCCAAAGTAGGCGGACAGGGCCCCTATTATAAGCGGCGACAGGGCGAAGCCCAGATCCATGGACAACATGCCTATAGAGGAACCTTTAGGCATGAGCCTGGGAGGGAATACGTCCGGTATGAGGGCCAGCATCACAGGAAAACCGAAGCCCATTCCCAAGCCGTACCCCATGGCGGCGAGAATCAAGGTGAAAGAGCTGTCAGCCGCCAGGGCTCCGGTGAGGGCCACCGCCATAACGGTTATGGAGACGCACCCTAACAGATATCTGGGGACGTCCTTTATCAGCTCGCTTCCGAATACCCTCAGGGCGACGCAGGTCACGGCGTTTACGGTGTAGAAAAGGCTCGCCGACAGGCCCTTTTCCCTCACCGGAAGGGACAGAAACTGTAAGGTCGTCGAGTTCAGCACCGAGAAGGATACCAGCGTGAGTATCATGGCCCATACGCCGGAGGTGCCAAAGCAGTCGCCCCAGCTTCCCCAATCCTCTTTTTCCTCGCCCTGTCTCAACGACTCAGGGGAGGGTAGCCCTCTTCCCATAAGGGCGGCTAATACCGTCAGGATAGCGGGTATCACCAGGTAGGAGGTCTCCATGTTTCTGTTTAAAAGCCACTCTCCCAGAGGTACCACGGTTATCTGAGGGAGGACGTAAGCTATGCCCATTATGGCGAAAAGAGGCCCTCTTTTCTCCTCCGGAATCACCAGCCCCTGAAAGGTGGATATGGCCACCATGGCCACCCCTCCTACCATTCCAAGCCCTGCCCGAAAGGAGATCATCCCCGCCATCCCCGGGGCGATCCATATGGAGGCGGTGGCGGCTAAAGATAGGATTCCCGCCATAAACAGGGCGCCGCTGAAGCCCCACCTCTCGGTGGCCCATCCTCCCATAGGACGGGATATAATCGCCGCCAGGTTCAGGGCGGACATGGACCATCCTATAACCCCTATGGAATAGCCCTGAGCGGAGAGGACCACGGGAAACAGAAACCCCACCGCCAGCATGGCCTGTATAAGATAGGCACCGGTAAAACATCTCCAGAAAAGTCCGCTCATCTTCTCACCATCCCCATCGCTGTCACGGCGGCACTTGCCGCTATGCCGGAGGCCATCGGTGGCAACCATATATGGAGGGATCCCGACGCCGCCATGGCAGCCAGTCCCGTTCCGTTGGCCGCCAGGGCCCACCTAGGTGATAGCCTCTCAGGCCATATCACAGCCACAACAAGAGGGATAAATGTCCCTGCTCCTCTCAGCCCCATGCTCAGATAGCTCCAGTGGAGTATCTGAGAGCCCTGGACGGCGCAGGCCATGATTCCCGCCGCCGCCACCACTAGAGCCACAGCCCACCGGCTCATCGCCAGCTCGCCGTCGCTCTTTCCCTTGGTCAAAGGGATTACGCCGTCTCTCACTAAGTTTGTGGCTATACCGAAGGATAGTCCCGCCCCTGCCCCTATGAGGGTCACCAGTATAACTCCCCACATAGCTCCCGCCAGAGCGGGGTGAAAGTTGGCGGTTATAAACGACGGTAGCGCTGACGCCGGGTCAACCGACACTCCCGATGCCCTCATGGCCAGCCCTGTGAGGACCCCCATTATCCCCACGGGAGGAATCAGGATGGCCGAGAGGATAGCTCCCCTGGCGGCGGTCCTCTCGTCGGAGGCAGCGAAGATTCCCTGGACGTATATCTGGGTGCAGAAGACCCCTGCTACCATGGACAGTAAGGCGTTGCCGTCGGCTCTGAGCCCTCCTCCGAAAAGATCGAACCACGGCCTGACCGGCAGGGCCCTTAGCAGCTCCGCCGGGGACGCTATGGACCAGGCGGCCAGGGCACAGAGGGCCATTGTCCCGTAAAGGGCCACCATCTTTGCCTTTCCTATAGAGCTGTAGCTCTTAAGCCCTCCTGAATAGGTGAACGCCAGTATGAGAGAGCCCAGTATCACCGCCGAGAGTTCCGGCGAGATCGGCAGTATGGTCCGAAACAGCGCCGCTCCCGCGAGAAACTGGGCCACTACCGATAGAAAGGTCCCCACCGAGGCGGAGACCATGGACAGACCGCTCATCTTTCCTCCGTAGTTTCGGGAGAGAAACTCGGGAACCGTAACGAACCCCGATCGTCTGAGAGGCCCTGCAAACCACAGCCCCAGTATGAGACAGCCTAGAGCGGACCCTAATGTGAACCACCAGGCCGAAAGGCCGGACACGTAGGCCATCTGAACCGTTCCTACCGTCGAGGCCCCTCCTACGATAGCTCCCATGATAATCCCGCTTACCCCAGCGGCACCGACGGACCGACCGGCGACCGAGTAGTCCGACGACGATTCCACCGACCTGGCGGATCTAAGCCCTAAAAGCACGAAAAGGACCACTGTGGCCCCTAAGCCGACAAGAAACAAAACCCTTCCCCCTCTAACTCTGAATCCATAGATTGTAGCACTCCCGTTGACATAGGCCTATGATCTTTCTATAATCCATTTATAGATACCCTATGACTCTAAAAATGGCGGTGGAGCGATGAACTTGAAAAGAAACTTAAAATGGTTTTTTCCCGGTGCTTTAGCGGTTATGCTGATAGGGGTGCTTTTTGGTCCGAGGTTCTTCTCCCCTAAAGACGGGGCAAGGGAACCTATCGTCGTCCGTCCAGTGAAATCCATGGTCCTCAGTCCTATCGACGGGGCCTGGATAAGGACTATGCCCGGAAGGGTCCAGGCATCTCGGAGGGTGGACCTGGCCTTTAGGGTGTCAGGACCTCTGGTGGAGCTGTCAGCTAAAGAGGGTGAGCATGTCAAGGCCGGAGATGTTCTAGCCAGAATAGATCCAAGGGACTTTCAGTTGGCCCTGGACGGTGTAAGAGGTTCTCTATCACAGGCCAGAGCCACCTTAGAGGCCATGAGGCGAGGGGCTAGAGCGGAGGATATCCGGTCTCTGGAGGCCCAGGTGGCCTCAGCGAGGGCAAGGGCGGAGGAGGCGGAGGCCCAGTTCAGCCGGTTTAAGAGGCTTTACGAGGCGAAAGCCATATCCCAGTCCGAGTTCGACCGGTACAGGACCGCCAAGGACGTGGCGGCCTCGTCGCTTATGGCGGCCCAGCAGGAGCTTCAGAAGGCCAGAAAAGGGGCCAGAGAGGAGGACATCCGGGCCATGGAATCTCAGATAAGGTCCCTTCAGGCCCAGGAGTCCGCCGCTGCCGCTGCTCTGGCGGACACCGAGCTAAGGGCACCTTTCGACGGAACGGTGGCTCGACGAATGGCGGATAACTTTCAGTTCGTCACAGCCCGACAGCCTATACTGAGCCTTCAGGATACCTCTTCGGTGGAGGTAGTGGTGGACGTCCCCGAGTCGGCGATAAACCTTAACCCCGACGACCTTGATGTATGGGCTTCGTTCTCGTCAATTTCGGGAAAGTTTCCCCTTAAGCTGGTGGAGTTCTCCTCCGCCCCGGACCCTGAGACCCAGACATATAGGGCCACCTTAGCTATGGAGGTTCCCGATGGGATCAGGCTATTTCCGGGAATGGCGGCGGAGGTCTCGGGAAAGATAAAGTACGGTGGGACGGGCAAGGTCTACCGGATCCCCATAGAGGCCCTTCTCTCCGACGATAGAGGATCGGGGGTCTGGGTCGTCGGAGAGGATCTCAGGGTCCAGTGGACCTCCGTGGAGGTAACCCACCTAGGTGACGGCCACGTCGACGTGAAAGGGCATATAGAGGCGGGAGATAGGGTGGTCACCGCAGGGGTCCACGTCATCAGGGAGGGGCAGTCCGTAAGGCTTTTGGAGGGCAAGAGATGAACATCGGCAGGTGGGCCATGGAGAGAAAATCCTTCACCCTCTTCGTGGCGGTGCTTATCGCCATCGGTGGAGTCTGGGCTTACTCGGGTTTAGGCCGTCTTGAGGACCCTGACTTCACCGTAAAGACTGCCCTGGTAGTGACCTCTTACCCTGGA
Organism: Dethiosulfovibrio salsuginis; assembly: GCF_900177735.1. Taxonomy (NCBI): domain Bacteria; kingdom Thermotogati; phylum Synergistota; class Synergistia; order Synergistales; family Dethiosulfovibrionaceae; genus Dethiosulfovibrio; species Dethiosulfovibrio salsuginis. The sequence continues at coordinate 13,512 of NZ_FXBB01000022.1, forward strand.
GCCTCTCCTACGGAGGTGGAGGAGGAGGTCACGGACCAGATAGAGCAGGCGGTTCAGAGGCTTCCTCAGCTGAAGCGGGTTCGGTCTCAGTCCCGAAGGGGCCTGTCGGTGGTCTACGTGGATATAAAGGACCGCTACACCAACGGAAAACTTCCTCAGGTCTGGGACGAGCTTCGGAGAAAGATAACTGAGGCCCAAGGGCATCTCCCCCCCGGTGCTGGCCCCTCCATGGTCAACGACGACTTCGGTGACGTATTCGGAGTGGTCTTCGCCATAACAGGGGACGGCTACTCTATGGCGGAGCTGAAGACCTACGGGGACAGGATAAAAAAGGCCCTCCTTCTCGTTCCCGACGTCGCCCAGGTCTCCCTTTGGGGGGATAGGACCGAGGCGGTGTTCGTGGAGATGTCTCGGTCCAGAATGACCGAGCTCGGCGTATCGCCAGAGCAGATAGCCGCCACCCTCCAGGGCCAGAACCTGGTGGCCGACTCGGGGTCGGTGTCGGCGGGATCCCTGAGGATCCCTATAGATCCCACGGGAAACCTCAGGTCGGTGGAGGATATCGGGGAGCTCCTGATAAGAGGGGGCGTCGGAGGGCGGCTGTTGGCCCTCAAGGACGTCGCCCGCATATACAGGGGCTACATAGATCCTCCTAGAAAGGTGATGTCCATAAACGGACGGTCCGCTATCGCCATAGGAGTGTCCACCGTTCCAGGGGGAAACGTGGTCCGAATGGGAGACATGGTCAAAGAGGAGCTTAAAAGGATCGAGCAGGATCTGCCAGTAGGGGTTGACATAGAGACGGTCACTTACCAGAGCGACCTGGTTCGGGACGCAGTCCAGGGTTTTGTCGTCAACCTGGTCGAGGCGGTGGCCATAGTGATCGTCCTGCTGGTGGTCTTCATGGGAACGGTAAGCGGCCTCCTTATGGGAGCCATTCTGCTTCTCACCATAGCGGCCACCTTCGTGGCGATGAGGATAATAGGCATAGAGCTCCACAGCGTGTCCTTAGGGGCCCTAATAATCTCTTTGGGAATGCTGGTTGACAACGCTATCGTCGTCACAGAGGGGATACTGGTCGGCATATCCGCCGGAAAGGACGGTAAAGCCACGGCCTCCCGGATAGTGGAGGAGACCAAGTGGCCTCTCTTGGGAGCCACCGTCGTCGCCATACTGGCCTTCGCCGCCATCGGCCTCTCTCAGGACGTAACAGGGGAGTTCTGTCGAAGCCTATTCCAGGTTGTGGCGGTGTCTTTGCTTATATCCTGGATACTGGCCATAACCGTGACGCCTTTGCTGGCGGTCATGTTTCTTAAACCCGACGGTAATGGCGGCGAAAAGGGCGGTTCCTTCTACTCCCTTTACAGCGGCTTCCTCATAAAGTGCGTCGATCGACGAAAGCTAACCTTGGGGTCTATGGTGTTGCTTTTGGCCCTGGCTCTATGGGGCTTTCGCTTCGTGGGCCAGAGCTTCTTCCCTGACACAGTCAGAGATCAGTTCATGATCCAATACTGGCTTCCTGAGGGGACCGACGTCGACAGGACCGCCCAGGACCTTAAGGAGATATCGGAGCACCTCCTAAAAGAAGAGACCTCCGTCGCTTCCGTGGCGGCCTTCGCAGGGGAGGGGCCCCTTCGGTTCTATCTGGCCTTCGAGCCGGAGCTTCCCAACAGTTCCTACGGATTTCTCCTGGTGACCGTTAAAGACTACGATGCCATAGGGGGAATAATGGCAAGGCAGTCCCTCTGGACCGCCGAGAGATTTCCCGACTCGGAGGCCCGGTTTGAGCGGTTCAAAAAGGGGCCTGGGGTTGGAGCCAAAGTCAAACTTAGGATCACCGGAGACGACCCATCGGTGCTCAGAAAGCTCTCCAGACAGGTGAGGGCCATCATGGCCCAGGATCCCGCGGGGATCGACATCAGGGACGACTGGAGACAGAAGGTCAAGGTCCTGGTCCCCGAGGTGAACGAGGCCAGGGCAAGACGTTCTGGCCTGACCAGGGCGGAGATAGCGGGAGCGTTGAAAGGAAACTTCGACGGCAGACCTGTAGGGGTATATCGGGAGGGGGATAACCTGCTTCCTATAATGGTAAGGGCCCCTGAGGCGGAGAGGCAGGACCTGGACTCGGTGGAGGACGTCCAGATATGGAGCCGAGGTCTGAGGCGTTTCGTCCCGGCGGGGCAGGTGTTTTCAGGACTCAGGCTACAGTGGGAGGATCCGATCATATGGCGCAGGAATCGCTCAAGGGTCATAACACCTCAGTGCGATCCTCTGACCGGGACCGCCGAGGAGCTTCGCCGGAGGATCCTTCCTTTGGTAGATTCCCTTGAGGTGCCCCACGGCTATGAACTTGTATGGGGAGGGGAGTTCGAGGACTCAAAGACCTCTCAGGATGCCCTGTTAAAGCCCTTCTTGCTCAGCTTCGTCCTCATGATAGTGGTGGTTATGGGGCTCTTCAACGGCTTCAGGCAGCCAGCGGTGGTCTTTCTGTGTCTGCCATTAGCCGCCATAGGGGTGACCCTCGGGCTTTTGGTGACGGGCCAGAGCTTCGGTTTCATGGCCCTGCTGGGATACCTCAGCCTTGCGGGAATGCTCATCAAAAACGCCATCGTCCTGCTCGATCAGATAGAGCTTGAGCTGGCCCAGGGCAAGGCCCGATTCTCCGCGGTTATGGAGGCCTCCACCGGCAGGATTCGTCCGGTCATGATGGCGGCCATGACCACCGTCCTCGGCATGGCACCACTGGCTCTGGACGACTTCTTCGCCGCTATGGCTGTGACCATAATGTTCGGGCTTACCTTCGCCACGGTGCTGACCCTCATAGTGGTTCCGGTGCTCTACTGTGCCCTTTATGGAATATCCTCCGACGAGGTATCCCATGGCTCGTAGAACCCGGGAGGAAGCCGCCAAGACCAGGGAAAAGCTCCTCTCCGTGGCTACTGACCTTTTCTCGAAAAAAGGGGTGGACGGAGTCACCTTGGTGGAGATAGGCAAGGAGGCGGGGTTCACAAAAGGGGCGCTGTACCGCCATTTCGGCGGAAAGCCGGGGCTCTTAAAGGAGCTCATGGACTACGGGGCGGAGAAGGTGGATCAACTGGAGGAATCCTGCCTGAAGGGACCAGAAGAGCCTCTGGACAGGCTCCGAGCCATGGTCATGGAGGAGATGGAGGTATTCGAGGGCCGTCAGGAGCTGCAACGGATACTGGCCATATTTCTGGACCGCAGAAGCTTAGCGGAGGACGAGGGGATACTGTCGTCCATAGAGTCCCTGAGGGACAGGACCATCGGAAGGATAAAGTCGGTGATGGAGGAGGCCAAAGAAAAGGGACACATCTCCAAGGAGATCGACCTGACCGTTGCGGCGGAGAGCCTTAGACTGCTGATCTTCGGCCTTATGGAGAGAAAGCTGTACTCCTCCTCCCCCTATGATCTGTCCTCTCAGGCCAAGCCTATGCTGGAGCTTTTTTTTAGAGCTCTAAGGCCATAGCACGAAAAAGGCCCAGGGTTGGGGGACCCTGGGCCTTTCTCTATAAGGAGTTGTTGAAGAAGTGTGTGTGGTGTCTTTAAGGAGGTTATTCGCCTCTCGCTCTGTGGCCTAAATTATAGGGTAGAGACCTTCGCCGATCATCGGGAGAAACCCCCTACTTGGAGTAGGTAAATATACCTAGAGCACCTCAACACCTTATCGTCAAGGCCATGATACCATATAATCCTGTACAGGCCATAAAAAACACGGAGGTGTTCTCTTGAACATGAACTGCATAATACATCGGGGCAACGACCCCTTTTTCAACTTAGCTATGGAAGAAGTCCTCTTCGATCGGTCCTCCCGAACCGGTGAGGGCTACATACTCTTATGGAGAAACGCCCCCACGGTGGTGGTGGGCCGGTTCCAAAACGCCGCAGGGGAGATAAACGAGCCCTTCCTGCGTGAAAAGGGCGTCTCGGTGGTCAGACGGACCACCGGAGGCGGGGCGGTCTACCACGACCTGGGCAACCTCAACTACACCTTTATCCTCCCGGTGGGCGACCGTGATTCCAAGGGACTGGACTTCGCCCTCTACACCAGGCCTCTCCTGGACTACCTGGAGGAACTGGGGGTAAAGGCGGAGCTAACCGGTAGAAACGACCTAACCATAGAGGGCAAGAAATTCTCCGGCAACGCGCAACACATCAGCAAAGACACCATGCTCCACCACGGAACCATACTGTTCGACACCTGTCTTGAGGACGTGGCGGCCTCCCTGTCGGTGGACCCTGAGAAGTTCAAGTCCAAGGGAGTGGCGTCGGTCAGGAGCCGGGTCACCAACGTGTCCCCCCATCTTCCGAGTCCTATGACAATGGACAGCTTTATAGAGGGCCTGATGGCCCACTTCGCCGCTCCCTTCGGCCAGACACCAAGGGCCTTAAACGACGATGAGGAAAGGGCCATCTCCGCCATGAGGGAGTCCAAATACGCCACCTGGGACTGGGTGTGGGGAAGTTCCCCGCCCTTCTCCCTGACCTCGGAGCGTCGCTTTGAGAAGGGCAAGGTCCAGGTCTACCTTGACGTAAACGATGGCATCATCTCCGACGCCGCCATAAGGGGAGACTTCTTCAGCGTCCAAGATCCCTCGGGCCTTGAGGAGGCCCTGAGATCGGTCAAGTTCGACCGAGAATCGGTTGCCTCCGCCCTTCAGGGCCTGGACGTGGAGCGTCACCTTATGGGGATCTCCAGGGAGGACCTTATAGATCTGGTGATGAGCTGATGGCCCCCAGCTTCAGGACCATCGACGTAGACGACGTCACACTGGCCTACGCCGTGGCGGGGCAGGGCGAGCCGCTCCTTTTGATAATGGGCTTCGGTGGGACCATGGACTACTGGGGCTTCCCCTTTCTCTCCCACCTTGCGAAAAGCTTTAAGGTCATAGCCTTCGACAACCGGGGTGTCGGAGAGAGCTCCTTGGGGACCGAATCCCCCTCTATCTCCCGGTTCGCCCTGGACGCAGCGGCCCTCCTGGATCGCCTTGGCTATCCCTCCGCCCACGTCCTAGGTTGGTCCATGGGGGGCTACATCGCCCAGGAGCTGGCCCTTGAGAGGCCCGACCTCCTGAGACGGCTGGTCCTGTACGGAACCTGCTCGGACCACCGGGCTGCCCTGGCCGCCAGAAAAGAGGCCTTCGCCGAGCTGATGGACACCTCCCTGTCGGATCAGGGCAGGACCGAGGTCGCCCTTAAAATGCTGTTCCCCACGACCTGGCTCCAAGAACATCCCGGCTTTGCCCAGGCCTTCGTCTCCCGGCCTATGACGGTCTACTCCCGGTGCGCCGATGGAATTGCGGCCCAGGTGGAGGCCATAGCCTCCTGGGAGGGGTGTACCTCAAGGTTGGGCAGGATAAACGCCAGGACCTTGGTCATAGCTGGAGAGATGGACCACGTCATACCGCCGGAGCTGTCAAGGAAGACCGCCGAGCTGATACCTAACGGAGGATACGACTCCTTTGCCGACGGAGGGCACGGCCTGATCTACCAGTATCCCAAAGAGCTGGCCCAGATGGCGGCGGGTTTTTTAGGGGCCTGATCTTGGACATGGACCAAGAGCGAAGGGAAATGATCGAAAAGGCCAGGAGACACAGAAACAGACGGACCTTCAGGGCCGCCACCCCTGTGATGAAGGGTCCCGATCCCGATAAGGTTCACCCCAGAAGGCGGTACTCCCAGCTGGTGTTCCTGAAAAACGTGGTCAAAAGCCCCAACATAATCGTCGGAGACTACACCTACTACGACGACATCCGAGGGGACAGGCCCCTGGAGTTCGAGAAAAACGTAATCCACTCGGCTCAGGAAAAGCTGATAATCGGCAAGTTCTGCTCCATCGGTGCGGAGACGGTGTTCGTCATGAGCGGTGGAAACCACCCCATAGACAACGTGAGCACCTACCCCTTTGGCCTCATGGGAAGCGGCTGGGAGCCAGCGCCCTTCAGACCGGTTCTAAAGGGAGACATAACGATAGGAAACGACGTCTGGATCGGCTTTCGGGCTACCGTCCTAGGGGGCGTAACGATAGGGGACGGAGCGGTCATAGGGGCCGGGGCGGTGGTAACAAAAGACGTCCCCCCCTACACGGTGGTGGGAGGAAACCCGGCGTCGGAGATAAAAAAACGGTTCGACGACCTGACGATAGAGATGCTCCTGAAGGTGAGGTGGTGGGACTGGCCGCCGGAGAAGATCACCAGAAACGTAAAAGTCCTATCGTCGCCATCGGTTGGGGGCCTGAAGCGGTGCCGATAGGGCATAGTGGATCCTATTTTGTCGCCGAAGCACGACGTAGTTATGGGATGTGTTGCCAGACACGCGCAAACGTGTAATGTCAGTCTCTAAGGGAGGTGCTGTAGGATGGGTATCACTGCGATGAAACTCAAGGACAGAGCCCTGGCTCTCGGGGCGAATCTGGTGGGCATAGCCGATGTGTCATCTCTTGAGGTCCCCTTTGATAGAGCCATCTCAGTCGCCGTAGCTTTGAACCGAGATATAGTCTCCTCCGTTGGGCAGGGTCCTCATATCGAATATCAGGCCGAATATCTGTCGGTTAACGCCAAGATAGATCAGGTACTTGGGGAAATCACGTGCTGGATTCAGGGCGAGGGCTACGCCGCCGTCGTGGAGCCAGCGTCCTCGCCTAACTTTGACAGGGAAAAGCTGGCCGCTGCCTTCCCCCACAAGACCGCCGCTACTATGTCGGGGCTCGGCTGGATCGGAAAAAACGCCCTCTTGGTGACGAAAGAGTACGGCTCTGCCGTTCGGCTTGGGACGGTTTTTACCGATGCCCCTCTTCAGGCCGACGTCCCTCAGGCCAGCTCTCTCTGCGGTAGCTGCACCCTTTGTCGCAAGGCCTGCCCCGTCGCCGCCCCAGGGGAGACTCTATGGTCCCCCGGTATGGCCAGGGAGGACCTGGTGGACATCCGATCCTGTTGGGGCCAGTTACGTCTGTTCATGGAGGAAAGAGAGCTGAAGCACGCCATCTGCGGAATCTGCATACAGGCCTGTCCGTGGACAAAAAAATACCTCCATTCCCGTTGATGGACGGCCTGGGTAAAGTTGGCCCCACCTGCTTTATCTCGGCAACCGTGGCTATAGGGCGAAGCCCGCTATCAGGAAGGCCAGGACGATAAGCGGGGCGGGAACCTTTTTCGTCAGCAATAGGGACAATGTGATCACCATGGCAAAAAGGTTGCCTAGCTCCAATCCATTCCGCTGGATGAGGATGATCGCCGCTACTGTGACAAGACCACCAGCGACGGCGACAATGCCTTTTAACGATATCTTTATCGCCTTTATCTTTTTCAGGCTTTCCCACGTAGGGTACACGAAGTAGATCAACAGTAGCCCCGGTAAAAATATGGCTATTCCTCCAGCCATCGCCCCTAGAACTTGAGTGACAGTGCCGCCACCTCTAGCCGCCATTCCTCCGGCGTAAGCGCTGAAGCTGAACATCGGCCCAGGCAGACCCTGGACGAGTCCGAACCCGGTTAAAAATTCCTGGTTGGTCATGTAGTGGTTCACCTCAACCAGCTCGCTGTACATAAGAGGTACCACGACCTGACCGCCACCGATTACCAGATACCCATAGCGATAAAAGCTCTCGAAGAGTCGGGCGATGGGGTTGTCCCATATAAAGGCCAGCAAGAGGCTTCCGACGGCGAAAAATCCGAAAGCGACCAGATACCGCCACGGTGGGCTTATCTTCACGTGGTTCCAAAGATCCCTCTCCTTCGACGCTATCACCGTCGCCGCTCCCCCTGCGATCAGGACCAGGGGGTAAATCCAGGGCTCTCGGATAAAGTACGTTGCCGTCGCTCCCAACAGGGAAAGGGACAGCGTAAATCGATCCGTCACCACTTTGAGCCCTATTTTGTATGCAGCTAATAGGACGAACCCTACCGCCATTGGCCCTATATACCTCAGGCCGTCTTTGGATATGTTCATGCTTCCCATGAACTGGCTTAAAAAAGATAGCAAGGTCATAAGTGTAAGGACCGGCAACGCCCAGACCAACATTGTCAGTAGGGCCAGCCATGGGCCTCCAACTTTATGCCCGATGGCTACGATGGTCTGGGTGCTGCTCGGTCCAGGTAAAATGCCCGTCAGCGCTATTAGCTCCACCAGCTCTTCCTCGGTGAGGTATCTTTTCTTGGTAACCATCTGATCTGTAAAAACGCCGTAATGGGCTTCAGGACCTCCATAGGCTCCTAATGAACATATTAATACATCCTTTAAGAAAACGCTCCACTCAGTTTTTTTCATCCACGCTCTCCTCTCTTTGGCTGCGATAAGGGGCCGAAAACGGACCGGTTGGAGGGGATCCTCCCAGAGGATAGACGATTGGAGACCAAAAGAAAAGCTATGTCCGACCTATTGGGAGGCCCTTACCTGGTGGCCTATCACTGCTCTGGCTATCTCTCCATAGGCGAGGCGTACGAGAGGCTGCTGGCTTAGGTACGCGAGAGAGGACTCCAGATAGGGGAACTTTTCTTCGAGGACGTGGTGCTGGACGAAATGTCGGTGAGGGGCTACGATGGCTTTATGGTGAAGATATCGGTGAAGCTCAAAAATCCCCCCAGATGGGAGTGACTTAGGTTGTACTTTAAGAAAATGATCGGGAAAAAATGTTATCTGTCCACCATAGACCTGGACGACGCCCCTGCCTTCACCGGCTGGATGAGTGACTACGACGTGACAAAATACCTGGCCGAGGCTCCGTCGTGCTATCCTCTCCAGGCTGAGAGGGAGGCCCTGGACCGGCTGTCTCGGGAGCACAACTACTGTATCGTCGACCTTGAGACCGACTCCCTCCTGGGGATATGCGGTTTTATGAACCTGAACCACCTCAACCAGACCGCCGAGGTGGGCATATTCATAGGCAACAAGGACTATTGGGGCAGAGGGTACGGAGGGGAGGCCCTGTCTTTGTTGGTCAAGTACGGCTTCGACGTTTTAAACCTCAATAACATAATGCTTGAGGTGGTGTCCTTCAACGGTAGGGCGATAAGGTGCTACGAGAGAATAGGCTTTAAGACCTTCGGCGTCAGAAGGGAAGCGGTCCTAAGGGAGGGCAGAAGACACGACAAGGTCTATATGGAGATGACTCGGTCGGACTTCAACGATAACTAGAGGGGATATCTAAAACTCTGGTCCTCGGAGAGACCGTTCCGACGAAGCCCATTTGAGCCCGTATACTCGACCTGCCGTAGTGTAGTACGAATGGGGCGACAGGACGTCGCCCCAAGCCGAGGGGGCACAGGACGTGCCCTCCGAGGCGGTTCGTACGAAACAGGCAGGTCGAGTATACGCCCGGGCGAAACAGGGCGCAGGCGGAACGGGCTCTCCGAGGGGACTCGAAGTTGAGTTTTTTACAGATTACCTAGAGAGGTGGTTGTGATATGAGCTTTAGAAAGTTTGGTTTTGTGATTGCGGTGTTTTGCGCCATGTTGGCCATCGGGGGAGTGTCCTTCGCTGAGGATAAGGTCCTTTCGGTGACCGGAGGGGAGCCGGTGGTCTACTCCTGCGACAACGGCGACCGTCTGGTGGCTCGCTACTACTCACTGTCCGACGAAAGCCTTAACTTCGTAAAGGTCACCTTCCCCGACGGCAAGGAGTACACCCTGCCTCAGGTAATGTCCGCCTCAGGAGCTAGGTACACCGACGACTTCGAGCTTAGCTGGTGGATCAAGGGAGACGAGGCCTACGTTGAGAAGCGAGACGACCAGGGAGACTGGAAGCCCCTCTACAGCGACTGCCGAGTCAGCGAATAGCACAGAAAGCTCCCTCGCCGTTGTGGTGAGGGAGCTTCTTTACGGGAATGCAGGAAGTGCGGTTCCCGGTTCTGCCTCTATTTTCTCGGCGGTCTGTGGATGGCCCGGCCGTCGCAGTCCATGGCGGCCTCCGCCAGGGCCTCCCCTACGGTGGGGTGGCCGTGGATGGTGGTGATTATCTCCTCCGTTGTGGCCTCCAGCCTGAGGGCCAGAGCTCCCTCAACTATGAGGTCCGTCGCCCTGGGTCCTATTATGTGGACCCCTAGTATCTCGTCGTATTTACCGTCCACGACGAACTTGACCAGCCCGTCGTATCCCTTCATGATGAGGCTTTTTCCGTTGGAGGACAGCGGGAATCGGCCTATCTTCACCGAATGTCCCCGCCTCTTTGCCTCCTCCTCCGTCAGCCCCACCGATCCTATCTCCGGTATCGTATAGACTCCGCTTGGGACGGTCTTGTAGTCCATCGACCTTGAATGTCCCATGATATTCTCCGCCGCGACCTCTCCCTCGGCGGATGCCACGTGGGCCAGCTGTATAGGGCTACAGCAGTCGCCTATGGCGTATATGCCAGGTACCGACGTCGCCATGTGCCTATCCACCGCGATCTTTCCCCTGTCGTGATCGACTCCCGCCTTCTCCAGGGCCAACGATCCGGTGTTTGCCCTTCGGCCTACCGACATCAGGACCCACTGGGAGTCAAGATATACGGTTCCCTCGCCGGTTTCGACCGACGTGGTCACCCCATGGTCTCCCTTTTTAAAGGCTGTGACCTTGGCGGAGGTGTAGAATTTGACCCCCATCGCTTCCATCCTGCCTCTTGCTATGGCGGATATCTCCCTGTCTATAGGGGGAAGGACCGAGTCCAGCATCTCCACCACCGACACCTCTGTCCCCATATTGGCGTAGAGGCAGGCGAACTCCATCCCTATGACCCCACCGCCAACCACCGTCAGGGACTGAGGTATGGACGGGAAGGACAGGGCCTCTTTGCTGGTGACCACCTCCGGCAGGTCCACCCCTGGGATGGGAGGTATGACCGTCTCGGAGCCCGTTGCGATAACCGCGGCGTCGAACTCGACGGTACGTCCTCCGACCTGAAGGGACCTAGGGGAGGAGAAGGAAGCCTCTCCCTCCAGGACCTCCACGCCGTTGGCGACCATGAGCCCCTGAACCCCTCCGACCAGCTGATCCACGACGCCGTTCTTTCTTGCCATAAGGTTGGGCCAGTTTATGGAGGGATCCTTCACGTCCAGGCCGAGGTCGGAGCAGTTTTTCGTCTCGTGGTACAGCTCCGCGGTGTGGACCAGCACCTTAGTGGGGATACAGCCCCAGTTCAGGCAGGTTCCTCCCAGCCTTTCTCGCTCTATCAGTGTGACCGATGCCCCCAGCTGGGCCAGTCGGACTGCGCAGACGTAGCCCCCTGGGCCTCCTCCTATTACCGCTACTTTAGTCATGTGCCTGGCCTCCTAGAGCAGCAAAAGCACAGGAGACTCCAAAAGCTCCTTGAGCCTGGCGAGGAATTTTGCGCCGTCAGCGCCGTCCACCGATCTATGGTCGGCGGTCAGACAGAGGGTGGTCATGGTTTTCACAACCACCTGACCGTCCACCACCACCGCCCTGTCCTCCATGGCGTTCACCGCCAGGATGCACGACTCAGGCGGGTTTACTATTGGGGTGAAGCTCCTCATGCCGAACATGCCCAAGTTGGATATGGTGAAGGTGCCACCCTCCATGTCCTGAGGGAGAAGGCTGTTTTCCCTGGAACGCTGGACCAGCTCGTCGGTCGAGGAGGCTATCTCCAGCAGCGATTTATCCTGGACATCTTTGACGTTGGGCACTAAAAGCCCGCCCTCCACCGCCACAGCCAGGCCGATGTTCACCGAGGAGTGGAGGATATACCTCTGTCCCTCCATATCGACTGAGCTGTTGCACATAGGCTGTTCCACGAGGACCTTGGCGCAGGCCATCATGATTATGTCGTTGTAGGTGATCTTGACCCCCGCCTTAGCCGCCGACGGCTTGGCCTTTTCCCTAAGGTCTATCATGGCGGAGCAGTCCAGGTCCATCTCGTAGGTAACAGTCGGTATGGTCTGGGTGCTCTCCAACATCCTCTGGGCTATGATCTTCCTCATGGCTGTCATGGGGACCACCGAGTCCTCCTGTGCCCTTCCGGCGGAGGCCCTCAGGACGTCGGACTTCATTATCCGTCCGTCTCGGTCTATGGAGCCGAGGTCCACCCCAAGGTCTTTAGCCATCTTGGCGGCGACAGGGGAGGACTTTGGCCCGGCGGCGAGGACGTCTCTGTTCTTTATCCGTCCGTCAGGCCCCGATCCGACCACCGTACTCAGGTCTATTCCCTTTTCTTTGGCGGTCTTTCTGGCTTTAGGGGTCGCCTTGACCTTGCCGGAGGATACCGCCGTCGCAGGTCTTTCGGCCTCGATCTGCACCTCTTTCGATTCCTCTACTGGAACAGGGGCGTCGCCCGAGACCGGCTGAGAGTCCTCCACCGCCTCTCCCTGCTCGCCGATAACCGCGACCGGAGCTCCCACCGGGACCGAGCCGTTTTCCTCGACGTATACCTTTAAGAGGACTCCCTCTCTCTCCGCGGTAACCTCGTAGGTTATCTTGTCGGTGGAGACGACGAACAGCGCCTCCCCTGAGGTTACGGCGTCACCTTCTTTTTTAAGCCACTTTGAGACGGTACCCTCGGTCATTGTCAGACCGAGCTTGGGCATCGTAAGTGTCGTGGACAAAACTCACACCTCCTATTTAAGTCCCAGCGTGTAGGGTAACCAGGTCGACAGCTGGGGGAAGAGGACTATCACCGCCAGGGCCACTATTGCCGCAAAGATCAGCGGCAGGGCGGGACGGCTTATGTCCTCTATGGTCAGTCCGCTTATGTTCGCTCCGACGTAGAGGTTCACCGCCACAGGAGGGGTGACCTGACCTATGGCGAGGTTTATGGTCATCATGACCCCGAACCAGATGGGATCCCATCCGAAATGGGCCATTATCGGGAGCAGTATTGGCAAAAAGACGTAGTATATGGAAATGGCGTCCAGCACCATCCCGGCCAGAAGCAATATGACGTTTATCATGAGCAGTATGACCCACTGGGACTGGGATATGCTTAGGAGCACCCCTGCGCCCTTCTCTATGAGCCCCACCGTCGCTCCGACCCAGGAGAACAGACCGGCACAGGTGACCACTATCATGACCACCGACGTGGCGACCACCGTGGACGACAGTATCTCGTAAATTATCGAGAAGGAATTTATCTGCCTGTAGACGAAAACGCCCACGAAAAGGCCGTAGAAAACCGCCACAGCTGCGGCCTCGGTGGGGGTGAATATTCCACCGTAGATTCCCCCAAGTATTATGACCGGCGCCAGGATCCCCCAGAAAGCCCGTTTGAAGGCGGTGAATATCTCCCCTGGCTTCGCTGGCTCTCCACCTCCGTAGCCCTTTTTACGGGACACCAGATATACCGCTCCCATCATGAACAGCGCCACGACTGCTCCGGGAATGAAGCCCGCTGCGAAGAGCGCCGGTATGGAGACGTTGGCGACGCCTCCGTAGACTATAAAGGCGATGCTTGGCGGTATGACTATGGCAAGCCCCGACGCAACCGAAACCGTCGCCGCAGCGAAAGGCTTATCGTATCCGGCGTTTGCCATCCCAGGTATGAGGATGAGCCCCAGTGCCGCCACTGTTGCAGGACCTGAGCCACTGACCGCCCCCCAGAAGGTGGCGACCCCGACGGTGGCTATCGCAAGGCCACCGGTCATGTTGCCGACCATCTTCTTCATCAGGACGATGATCCGCTCCGCTATGCCCGCCTTCTCCATGATGACCCCGGCCATTATGAAAAAAGGTATGGCCAGCAGAGGGAACTTGGCTATTCCGGCGAAAAAGTTGTAGGAGACCATAGGAAGTCCCATGTCCCAGAAGTGGACCACCGCCACCGCGGCTCCTCCCAGGGCTATGGCTATAGGCACATTTACCAGAAGAGGCACGACGAAGAGTATCATCGTCCAGAGTGCAGGATCGGAAAAATTCATCGTGATACCTCCTCAGTAGGATTTGTCCCTAAGGACCTGAACGGTGTTTTGCACTATCCTGACGATTATCAGCAGTGAAAAGACCGGGACAGCTATGGTGTAATACCAGACCGGTATGGCCAGCGACTCGGTTATGACCGACAGGTCCATCTCGTCTATGACCTCTAAAGTCCCAAGCCAGGCCAGAACCACGAAAAACCCTATGGACAGGGCGCTGGACAGGATGAAAAGGACCTTTTTGCACTTAACGGGAAGCCTCTCGTAGACGAACTCCATGCCCAAATGGGACCCCTTTTTGAACGCCACCGATGTGCCCAGGAGGACCACCCATACGAACAGGTTGACCGTTATCTCCTCGGACCAGGACAGAGACATCTTTATGAAATATCTAGTTATCACGTTTACGAAGGATATGGTCACCATCACAGCTACTAACAGAGACCCCAATATCTCCTCGAAGTGATCCAGAAACTTGGAAAACATAAACCGCCACCCCTTTCGTATCAAGGGAGAGAGGGAGGGGAGAGTATCCCCCTCTCTCCCTATAGGTTTTGTTACTGTACCGAAGCCATATCCTCCTCGGCGGCAGCTACTAGCTTGGGACCGATCTTTTTGGTCCATTCCTCTCTCACCGACGCAGTGGCGTCCTTAAACGCCTGAACGCTCTCGGGAGTGAGGTCGGTGACGGTCATGCCGTTTTCCTCGCAGAACAGAATTGGGTCTTTGACCTCAGGGGCCTTGCCGATGCTCTCGAGGTAGGCCAGAGAGCTTCCGTCGTCGAGGCCTATGCGGGAGATTGCCTTTTCATACTTCATGGCGTCTATGGCACACTGGGCTATGATGGCCTGGTCCTTCTCGTCGAAGCTACTCCACACCTTGGGGTTGACCGCAAGGAGGAGGGGATCTATGACGTAGTGCCAGTTGGTGAGGTACTTGTGGTAGTCCCAGATTTTAACCGGGATGCATATACCGACCAGAGGGTTCTCCTGGCCGTCGACGAGTCCCTGCTGGAATCCCGTCGTCGCCTCGGACCAGTTCATGTTGATCGGGTTGGCTCCAAGGGCCTTGAAGGTGTCGATATATATAGGGCTTCCGACGACCCTGAGCTTGAGGTCCTTCATGTCGGCCACGGTGGCGACGGCCCTGACGCTGTTGGTGAGCTCTCTGAAACCGTTCTCGCCCCAGGCCAGGAACTTGACGCCCTTACTCTCCACCGCGTCGATCATCATCTTGCCCGACTTGCCCTCCTCTATGGCGTCCATGGCGGCGTACCTTTTATCCACGTCCGAGGCCACGAAGAAAGGCAGAGCAGGAAGGTTCAGCTCGTTTACCTGGGGAGACCAGTTGATCGTCGACGCCAGCGAAAAGTCGATGGCTCCGTTCCTGAGCAGAAGGAACTCGGAGGTCTGTTTGCCGGCGAAAAGCTGTCCCGAGTAGTAAACCTTGACGTTGACCCTTCCCTCGGTCCTCTCGTTGACCAGCTCGGCGAAGTAGCCAGCGCCCATCCCCCAAGGGGTGACGGCGCCTGGGACTACGCTCATTTTGTACTCGCTCTTGTAGGAAGCAAATCCCGGAAGGGCGATGCAGAGTATCATGACAGTCAGCAGAACCGCAGAAACCTTTTTCTTCATTTCATTCCCTCCTTGCGATATAAGAAGCCCTGAGTTGCACCCTAAGCGCGTTTTAACCGTGATCGATCACCTCCACCCTCTCCCGATCGATTGTGGGGCTCCGGTTTAAAGAGGGGAAATCCGGTCTCCTCGTCGAGACCTCGGATCCACCTCATTCCGATAAATTTGGTTATAACTATCTCCACCGTGGCCAAGACCCTGTTGCGTCCGTCGTCGACGAAATGGCCGAAATAGGCCTTTGCTTCGTCCAACGCCACCGTCCCGTGGAGGTGGATTGACAGCTCTCCCGACTCGCCTTCCGTACCGATGGTCCCGCAGGCCGAGACCAGCTCAAGAGGCCCTTTTACGTTAAGGGGCTCCCGGTAGGACGCCCCGGAGGGGGACGACTCGTCGGGGGATATGCAGACTACCGTGGCGGAGGTCAGGCTTCCTAAGGCGGTGTCTATCGCTCCGCACTCCACCTCGTGGTGACGACAGATCTCTCTGATTCCCTCGAAAAGGTCGGTCCCAGGGGTTAGCCTGGCGACGATCTTCACCGTCACCTCTGGGACCACCGACTGAAAGGCCGCCATGGCCTAGAGCATCTTCCTGATCGCCTCCAGGATTGCCTGGGGCTTCAGACGGTACTCCTGCTCCAGAGGCCTGGCGAAGGCCACGGGGGTGAAGGGCGCTCCGAACCGGAGGATAGGGGCGTCCAGAAGGTCTATGGCCTCCTCTGCGACTATGGCGGAGATCTCCCCTCCGACCCCTCCCTGCTTTACCGCCTCGTGGACTATGACCAGCCTGCTGGTCTTCGCCACCGATTCGAGAATAGTGTCTTTGTCTATCGGAGAGATGGTCCTGAGGTCCACCAGCTCTATGGAGATACCCTCTTTAGAAGCCATATTCACCACCGGCTTAGCCACCGTCTGGAGACAGTTGGAATAGGACACCATAGTGACGTCGGATCCCTCACTGACCACCTTTGCCTTCCCTATTGGGGTGAGGTAATCGTCGGTGGGCACGTCCCCTTTTGTGTTGAACAGGGCCTTGTGCTCGAAGTAGATCACCGGATTATCGTCCCTTATGGCCGACTTCAGAAGCCCTTTGGCGTCCGCCGGATTTGACGGGGCCACCACCTTCAGCCCTGGGATATGTTGAAAAATCGCCTCCAGGCTCTGGGAATGCTGGGCCGCCGCCTGGTTTATAAGGCCATCAGGGGCTCTGAGCACCATAGGAACGGTTTTTTGGCCTCCGAACATATAGTGAACTTTTGCCATCTGGTTGTATATCTCGTCGCCGCAGACCATCATAAAGTCGGCGAAGTGCATATCCGCTATTGGCCTCATACCGGCGAGGGCCGCTCCCACCGCCGCCCCTATGATGGCGGTCTCGGTGATAGGTGTATCCCTGATCCTCTCGGTCCCGAAGGAGTCGGGAAGCCCTCTGAACTGACCGAAGATTCCGCCCTGTCTGGCGATGTCCTCGCCCATGACGAAAACCCTGTCGTCCCTGGCCATCTCCTCCTGCATCGCCTCAAGGGTCGCCTGAGAGAAGGTTATATTTTTAGTCTCAGCCATAATTCTTCCTCCTGACTACACGTAAAGGTCTTCGTAGAGCTCCGACGGATCGGGCTCGGGACTCTCGAGGGCGAACCGCACCGCGTCCTCTATGGCCGCCTCCACCTGGCGGTGGATCTCCTCCAGCTCCTGATCCGTCATTACCCCCGCCTCGGTGACCTTGGCCTCGAAGCGGGTGATAGGATCGTTGGTCTCCTGCATATTCTGGACCTCTTCTTTGGTCCTGTATTTCTCAGGGTCTCCCACGAAGTGCCCCTTGATCCGATAGGTCTTGCACTCCAGGAGGACAGGACCGCCGCCGGACCGGATCGACTGGATTATCTCTTTAGCCGCCTCGTACACGGCGAAAACGTCGTTTCCGTCCACTATATAGCCCGGCACGCCGTATCCCTGGGCCCGGTCCGCCACGTTCTCCACCGAGTTGACCGTGTGGGTTGGGGTGGTGGAGGCCCACTGGTTGTTCTCGCAGACGAAAAGCACCGGCAGGTTCCAAACCGCCGCCATGTTCAGGGCCTCGTGGAAGGTTCCCCTGTTGGAGGCCCCATCGCCGAAGAACACCGTCGAGACTCGGTCGTCGCCCCTCAGCTTGGACGCCAGACCTGCGCCGACCGCCAGGGTATAGCCCCCTCCGACTATGCCGTTGGCCCCCAGCATTCCCACGCTGAAGTCCGCTATATGCATAGAGCCTCCCTTGCCCTTGCAGCATCCCGTCCTTTTGCCGAAGATCTCCGCCATCATGCGGTTCAAGTCGGCACCTTTCGCCACTGTGTGGCCGTGACCTCGGTGGGTGCTCTCGATATAGTCCTCCTTGGTCATGTTGGCCATGACCCCGGTGGCTATTCCCTCCTCACCTATGTAGAGATGGACGAATCCCGGTATGTCTCCCGCCAGAAAATGATGCTCCACCTTCTGCTCGAACAGACGGATGGACACCATCTTTCTGTAGAGCTCCACCAAAAGGTCCCGATCATAGGCAGTGACCGGGACAAGCGGTTCTTTACGAATAGCTTTTGCACACATACGCTGAACCCTCCTCCTGTTGTGTTTACCCCACTCGCTTTTATGGATATCTCTAAAAATTCAACGTTGCGTTTCCTCGGAGAGACCGTCCCGCCTGCGCCCTGTCTCGCCCAAGCGTATACTCGATCTGCCTGTTTCGTACGAACCGCCTCGGAGGGCACGTCCTGTGCCCCCTCGGCTTGGGGCGACGTCCTGTCGCCCCATTCGCACTACACGACGGCATATCAAAAATACGGGCTCGAAGGGGCTTCGTCGGAACGATCTCTCCGAGGACCAGCGTTTTTAGAGGCTCACTTGAGAAGATTGGTCTTTCCGAACTTGAGGTGGTCGTGGGTGGTGCGGACCGCCCTCTCCACGTCCTCGTCCTTTAGTGCCTGGACGATTTCCTTGTGATAATCCAAGGACGTCTCGATGTCCTTCTGGGTGGTCAAAACCGACACCCCTACGGTGTGAAATCTCTGCCTGACCTGTAGGATGGCCTCCAGAATGGCCCTGTTGCCGTAGAGCTGGAGAAAAAAGTCGTGAAAACGGCTGTCCGCCTTGAGATACTGATCAAGATCTCCGGCGGCGCAGGCCCTCCCCTGCTCGGCGATAAGCCTATCCAGAGTCCTGAAATGGTCCTCGGTCAGCTTGTCCGCCAGGTTTCGGACGACGAACTCCTCTATTGCCATCCTCATGTCGTAGATCTCCCTGGCCTCCACCACCGAAACGGTGTTTATGACCGCCCCTCTGTTCGGTATCACCGTGATGAAGCCCTCGGACTGGAGCTTCAAAAGGGCCTCCCTCACGGGAGTGCGGCTCATATCGAGCATCTGGGCCAGACTGTTCTCCGACAGACAGTGATCCTCGGTGATCTCCTTGGACAGGATCATCCTCTTGATGGCCTGATATGCCTGATCCTTCTTCCTGCTCCTCAAAGCAACCCCTCCGATGCCCTTCAGTGTAGGGCCTCTCTAAAAACTCAAGTTGTAGTTCCCTCGGAGAGATCGTTCCGTCTGCGCCCTGTCTCACCCGAACGTATTTTCGATCTGCCTGTTTCGTACGAACCGCCTCGGAGGGCACGTCCTGTGCCCCCTCGGCTTGGGGCGACGTCCTGTCGCCCCATTCGACTACACGACGGCATATCGAAAATACGGGCTCGAAGGGGCTTCGTCGGAACGATCTCTCCGAGGATCAGCGTTTTTAAAGGTTCCCTGTATGTATTCCACTTACATACAAGTTGTACGTCACCTGGGCCTACCTAACTATACGGACTTTAAACTTGAAAATCAAAAGTTTTTAGCCGTTTATGCAGTATACTTGAACGTTAAAATACAACCTGTTTGTTTTTTTATGTACAAGTCACTGAGCTGGAATAATCAGGCAAGGTCAAAAAATACAACCCTGGAGCGTTTCATCTGTGTAAAGCGGTTTTTTGAGGGGAATGTGAACTGAAGGATGGGTGTGGTTTGCTAAAGAGGCCCACTTTTGCGGTAATTTGCCGCCCTCTGTGGACTTGATGGCAGGTATGTGTCTATACTGGGGCAGCCCATATTCATAGGGGGAAATCCTTGAGCATGGAAGGGTGATCTAAATGGAGCGCAAAGCGGTTGTCACGGAAATTAGGGAGGGCATAGGCAGGATTACCCTCAACAGGCCTGAGTCGATGAACACCTTCTCAAGCGAGTTGGCAAGGGACCTCTCCGATGCCCTGGAGGCCATGGAGTCGAACCCAGAGGTCGTCGTTGTCGTCCTAGGCGGAGCGGGAAAGCACTTCTCCACAGGCATCGACCTGAAGGAGTTCCTGTCGAAAGAAAAGCACGAGATTCGGGAGTTTTTGCGGCTGATGGACCGACACAACAACGTCCTGTTTGCCATGTCCAAGCCGGTTATCGCCTCCGTTCAGGGCTACACCCTGGCGAACGGAGCTGGGCTGGCCCTGGCCTGCGACTTCATAGTCGCGGCGGAAAACGCCGTCTTCGGCACAACCGCCATAAACGTGGGGCTCATATGCCTGGAGCCGGGCTACCAGCTTTCCCGCTGGATAGGCCCAAAACGGGCCCTCCAATACGTCCTGACCGGAGACTTCATACCGGCTGAGGAGGCCCTGAGGCTTGGCATAGCCAGTCAGGTGGTTCCCCTGGAGAAACTGGAGGAGGCGACCATGGATTTCGCGGCAAAGCTGGCAAAAAAGAGCCCCCTCGCCCTGAAAACCGGCAAAAGGGGATTACAACAGATGGAGGGCCTTACTCTGGAGCGAGCCATAGAGGCAGCAGGGGAGAGGTTCGCCGCCCTAGCGGCGACGGAGGACGCAAAGGAAGGTCTGGAGGCTTTTTTAGGAAAGAGGGAGCCTGTCTGGCGGGGGAGGTAGGAGAGGAAAAGGTCAAGAGCCGTCCCCATCGGACGGCTCTTGCTATTTTAGGCTCCTTTTACGCCGAGGCATTTACCTGTTCTTTTCTCTGTTTGGTTGCCATTCGCTCCCGGAAAGAAGGCATCCATATCTCCACGAGTATAACCACGAACTTATTTCCGTCTTCCTCGTACTCGCTCAGATTTAGATGCTGAATAGGGGTTGGCGGTGGTATAGGGTCTCCATCGTCCTCCATGCCCCACAGATGTAGGGACATGGCCTCTTGGGCGTTCCCTAGGGCCTGGTCTTCCGTATCGGCAGTCGTGGTGCAACCGGGAAGGTCGGGCCAAAGAACGTAGTATCGCCCTGTAGGAACGTCGTATCCCAGTATCGCAGGGTAGCGGTATCTGTCCGATCTGCTCATGTTTTTCATCTCCTTTCCGCAGGTCCTACATAAGCCCTGCCTGCCTCCATATCGACCTTGCCGTAGGGGCTGGGACGTCTTTGTCTGGGTGCTTGACTGTAACCTTTCCTTTTTTTCTTTTTTGGCTCATTATAATATGTGTTGAAAGTATTTGTAAGGAGCCCTGCCCCTGCTTTATGGGCTTAAAGGGGATTCTCGATACGTACTGTGCGGGGTTTCTTCACGGTATGAAAGGAGCGACTTCCCCAAACCCTATGCCCCTTATACAGCTCCGTGGGGAAGGGATCTCCTCCTTTGAGAGCGTCGTTTAGGGGCATGATAAAGCCCTCTTTGGTTATCACCGCCACGATGTCGCTGCCGCTGTTTTCGAGTAGCTTTTCCGTCCGTCTCAACGTGTTTTTATCCGACTGGGACGGTACTCTGGAGGCCCTGTTCCTGTTGTCGTATCTATTTCCTCTCTCCGCCTCTCTTCTGGCCTTCTTGCTCCACAGGTCCGCAAGCTCGTTGTCCTTGTTGCCTCTATGGGCCTTCACCTTGCTGATCATGATTTTGCCCCTGTGGCGGTCGATCATGTCCTGAATGACATCCCTGCCTCTGACCCCTTCCTGGTCGTGAAGAACTCCGTGGAGGGTGATAAGGCTGTCGGTGGATATTTCAACCTTTTCATCGGGATGGCTGGTCAGTATGGTGGAGGCCAGCTCCACCGCCATAGCCATCGCCATGGTCTCTGCCTCGTTTGCCGACGAGCAGCGGCAGGAGGCTACGTGAGCCTCCTGCCCAGTCTTTTGAATCGGGAAAACCTTTATGTCCTTGGAGGGAGGGAAGCCCGATGGGGCTATCACCGCCATACCTCCCATGCCGTCCTTAAAGGATCCGTCGCAGCTTATGTGGATCATGGCGACTCACTCCAATCTGTCTCTAACTAGCTTTTCTGTCTCTGCCGTATCCAGGCCTAGCTTTGATGCCTGCTCGGAGCACATGAAACAGGCCTGGGATATACTAAGTCCCTCTTCCAGTATGAGCTGTATTATCTTGAATATGAGCTTAATTATTGCTAATGACATGTCATTTTCCTCCTTTTTAAATATGAAAATAGAGGCCCCAGCAGAGGTCTCTTGCCTTATATTTATTCTCTTAGATACATTTAGCGATAAAGATGAAGCCATAGCAAGGGGCTGAGATGCATAATGCACACCTCAGCCCTAGTCGTTCCTCAGCCCCAGATTCTGGTTTTGCAGAGCTCCGAGGGGTTGTTCTCCCCCTGCTGAAAGGCCTTGTTCTTGGGGAGTATCCTTCCGTCTCTGGTGATAACCGCCCAGACCGTGTCGTCGTGGCTCTCAAGCATGCTCTCGGTCTGTCTGAGGATATCGGCCTCCTTCATCTGTCCTGAGCCGAAGTCGAAGCCAGAAAGCTCGTCGTCTACCCTGTAGCCCTGGGACCTGCCGCCGTTGTCCTTTTTACCGCCGTAACCTCTGTTGTCATAGGGGAATCTCATGTCTTTATCTCCTTTCTGCTCTAATCTTGAGCCAGTCCGATGTTGATTTCCTGCTCGGTGTCTTCCTGAAGATAGTCGTCCAGGTTGAGGGGAAGGTCGTCGTTACCGCAGGCGGGACAGTCGTCCACTGCCTCAAGGTCGTAGTGGGCGAACCGGAGCTGAGGCCTGCCTAGCCCCTCCTCGTCGGACCGACTGACGTAGACTACCGTGAGTGGGGGAAGGCTCTTTTGATCTTGATCCTCGTCGTCGTCGCGGCACAGGATGTCTATGGCCCTTACCGTTCCTACCTCCGCCACGACGCCGATCTGAGCGGAGAGCCCTGGCTGGATGGTCACGTCCCTTACGCTGTCCGCGTCGCTGTAGGCGAAGGCCTCGTTTCTCTGAGCTCCCTGGTCGAGGGTTGTCCTCCTATGACACATAAAGCAGGCGCCCTCTTTGGGCCTGATCACCTGGACGATGCCCGAATGAGCCCTTTCGTGAAGTCCCACCTGAAGGGAGGGCTTGCCGAGCTGAATGGTCATGTCGTTAACGAAGGCTCTGGAGGAATCGGTGTCGGTGGTGCATATGAGGAGATCGCAGTCTTTGGCTATGTCCATGGTCGTCTCCATCGACCTTTGATCCTCCACTACGTCCAGAGGGCAGGCCAAGACGTTCAGAGAAGGGCAGATCTCCATCACTCTGTCCTTTAAGGCATCGACTTTGAGCCTTCCCAGATCCTTGAGTCCGCACTGATGTCTGGACAGGTTGTGAGGCTCCAGGATATCCGGGTCCATGAGATAGATGGTTCCCACTCCCGCTCGAGCCAGCTCCATCGCCATCGCCGATCCCAAGCTCCCACAGCCCACCATCATCACGGCCTTATCCCTAAGCTCGATGGTCTCCAAAAGCCCGAGGTTCCTGCTGTAGACGTCCTCCTCCGGGTCGACGTAGGTGGGGCTAAGCTCTGCGACCTCTCCCTCCTCTATGCCGTAGAAGCGGATATCCCCCGAGTCGAACAGAACGGCGGTAACCTGGTTGGGATGGGCGGGAACCGGTATAGACTCCACTCCACGGATGAACTTGATGAGTCCGTTCTGATCTCCCGGCAGAGGAAGAAAGACAAAACTCTCGTCTTTGTTCCACCGGCCTCTGTAAACGGCGGTCATGGCGTTGCTGTGGACAAACTCGCGAACCCAGTTTTCGTCTACGTATAGCTTGGTCATTCCCGATGCCTCCTCGGTATTTTTCTCGTCCTCCCTGGCGGTCCAGAGATGGGAGATTTTCAGGTTGCCCTCCTCAAGGGTCGCCACGTACAGATCTATCTGAACCTTGCTTCCCGCTCTGGTGACTATGGGCAGAACCAGTAGCTGATGGTCCTCCTCCTCCAGTATCTCCCTGGCGGTTCTCCTGTCGATCTCGCTCAGGGTGTTGAGCGATCCTGGGTGTCTGTGCCACTCTCCCAGATATATCCAGCCTTTCTCCCTGCCGTAGTAGTCGACTCTCTCTCTGGCGTAAGCCATGTCCGGGCTGTAACAGGCCCTCTCTCGCCTTATGGGCTTGATGCAGCTTCTGTGAACCGTGACGGTCGTACCTTCCTCGTCGACGTCTATGTGCCCTATGAGGATCCCTCCTGTCTCCAGATCGTCCTCCCTCGAGGCCTCCCTGAGGATCTTTTTCCAAGCCTTAGGATCGAACTGAACCGATATGCTCATATCCTTTACCTCCTTCGATTTTAGCGTCTACCTTGTAATATATTTATTTTTATAGAGATATAGAGAGGGAGCCAGGCTTATTTCCCTGACCCCCTTATCTCAATACCTAAAGACGATCTTCCTGGACGTTGGTTATGTTGACCTGATAGGTTGGGCCCGGAAGGGGATTATTGCTGATAGGCTGTCCCAACGTGACGTGGTAAAACCGACCGGTTAGCGCCTCTTTCGCCGATCTCCTGGTGATCCAGAGTGCCTCGCTGATGTTGGCTAGGCCGAAATGCCTGTTCGGAAGCTCAAGGATCAGATAGCCCTCCTCTCTGTAGTCCACCGCTAGCCCCCATAGGGAGGAGCCCCTGT
Source organism: Dethiosulfovibrio salsuginis (assembly GCF_900177735.1). Lineage (NCBI taxonomy): Bacteria > Thermotogati > Synergistota > Synergistia > Synergistales > Dethiosulfovibrionaceae > Dethiosulfovibrio > Dethiosulfovibrio salsuginis. Next base: position 37,873 of record NZ_FXBB01000022.1, read on the forward strand.
TTATCTTTTCCACCTTTACGCCGTTTTTACCGTGAAGCTGTGCCATCTCCACCACCACGTTCCCGGCCTTGGGTCCCTGGGGATAGAATTGGAGAACCCTGACCGATAGCCTTTTGCCTGTGGCGTCTCTGTTCTCGTCGTAGTAGTACCCGCTTCTGCTCCTGGGCATAAAGCCCTTTACGTCCTGGCCGAAGTGAACCTCGTATCCCGCAAAGTCGCCTCCTTGGCTTCTTTTCCGATAGAAGGCTTCGGCGGGGATATACAGAGACTCGTCGGCGGCGGAGGAGAGAACGTTCTTCCAGGCCGGACCTCTGAACTTACAGCCTTTGTCGTTGGTGTCCACGACGTAGATCTCCCCTTCACTGTTGATCACCTCGTAGACCCCCTCTCCGGTTGACCGTGGAGAGGGATCCTTCCGCCTAAAGCTATTCATAAAATCGTTGAAGGCCATGCTATTCCTCCTACTCTCTTCCCGGCCATCTACCTGTTCTGCTGTAAACCTCCCAGGCGTTGAGCCAGGCCGCCGTCCAGGCCACTATGGTCGGAGCGGTGGTCTCCATTCCGACTCCCTGGCTTTTGCCTCCGTCGTGGGTGTTTGAGTACAGACAGAGATGGCCGTCCATGTACATGTGCTTGGAGTTCTTCTCCTTCATAAACTCCATAACAAAAGCCTTTATCTCCCCATAGGGATAGTTCTCGGGATAGACCACGGCGACGTTAAAAACGTTTCCGAAGTTGGTCCTGAGCTTTCCCGCCCAGAACAGACTGCCCTTCTTGGCGAAGTCCAGCTGACTATCGCCCTCCATGAGCTTAAACTGAGGGTGTTTCTTGGCCATAACGCCGCTTTCTTTGGAGAGGCGGTTTTTGAGATTGGGGGTCTGATACCAGTAAGTCATGAGAGTTACCTCCTTAAGGGTTTAGGTTTGTCTTGCAAGAGAAGGGCTCTGGATTGATCTCCAGAGCCCTTCTCTTGTTTATTATTTACTTTTCAGGATACTTGCAGTTGCCCTCCATACAGGGAGGAGCCAGCGGACTATAAAGGTTCCCGCCGCCAGGCCGCTGGTAGCTATGGCTAACCAGAATAGCCAGTAGGTAAAGTCGTTTACCCTGGTAACCGTAGTATCGATGATCCCGCTTTTGCCCTGAGACCTGCGATACTGCTCGTTCTCCCACAGTGCGTAAACTCCCGTTCCTCCGACTATGGCCTTCCAGTGTTTTTCCACAAACTGGACCCCTGCCTCTCCTGTCTTGCCCAGAAACCGGGCTATCTCATCGAGCTTAGCTCCTGATATACCCGCCTTTTGGGCCCTTTTAAGAACTACCCGACCGCTCCTTCCAAGTTGCTCTACCGCGACCTTGGCGACAGGTTTCGATGCCTTTATTCCAATTCCGATAGCGTCATCGCCGTACTTTTTGGCCCCCTTTACAATATCATCCCCAAACTTGCTAAACGCCTTGGTCAATACAGTGGACCCTGGAAATGCCTGACAGGGAGCGGAGTTCAGGGCAGTAAGGGCTACAATAGCTACGAACAGCACCGTCTTTATAGTCTTGCACATTATCGTTGCACCCCCTTAAGTGTTCTGTCGATAGACCTCGTGAGGTCAAGGCGAAGCTCCTCTATAAAGCTGTCCATGGCGTTTCCAACCGATACTTTCAGACCGTCCTCGGTGCTCATGCGAACTATCTTCTGTATGATCATGTCTATCACTATTCCTACTATGATTCCCGACATTACTTTAGTTAATGTAGAGGACACGCCCTTAGACACCGCTCCTGCGATCAGTCGAGAGCCTGGCCCGGCGATTACTCCTTTCGACAGTCCCGAGGCGAAGGATCCACCCATAACCCCTGCCACGATTACCTCCGGCAGATTCCAGGCCAATAACTGCCCTCCTGCTGAGACCATCGATGGGGTCTGGGATATCGTCTGAAACCTAAATTTCCTTATGAGATGGTCCTGCTCAGCCTGACTGAGCTGCCCGGCTAAATCCTTTCTTACCGCCCTCAGCCAGCGATCCTCGTAGAGCCCTGCGGTGGCCTCAAGGTTCTCCCCTAGCTCGTTAAGCTGGATATCCAGGTCGAAAAGAAGATGCTCTTTGACCATCTTCTCCATCTTCGCCTCCGTCCTGGGGTTGCCGGATGAGAACAGGTCCGCCATAGAGCTCCCCATGAGGGAGATGCCGGTGAAAAATCCGTAATAATCGTCGGCAAAGTTCTCTATTCTGCCGGATGAAGCTATGGTTCTACTGAGGTTCGAGGTAAAGTCGTCCACGTCCTTCAGTAGAGCCTTCCGAAGGAGAGCGGTGTTCTCGTTCCAGCGATACTGGATAACCTCCTCCGGTGACGACAAATAGGAGACCATTACCTTGCCCCTCAGGTCGGCATTTGCCAAAATCGCCGCAACTATAAGTGCTGTCGCAAATACCATAATCGACAACCGGGAAGAACTCCGCTTTTGCTCTCTGTAACCTTTGTTCTGAGCCTTTTTCATCCTTATCCCTCCTATGTTATTGGTTGAAAAACTAGGACCTCCGGCAGAATGTCTACCGGAGGTCCTTGCCTTGTATTTGTCTTTATAGAGACTTTAGCTTTCCAATAGATACTTTTGGCTCGGTGTAGATATCGCCTAGAGGGAAAATACATCCTGATATATAATCTAACGGTGTCTTTTATCCCTTATATTTCACAGGAGGTCCTATGAAATCCTTCATTTTTAAATATCGATGCACCAAAGAGACCCATCTGCCCAGGTCAAACGGATATATGGTTTACTCAGCCCTGTGTCGCTGGGTCCAAGGAACTGACCTTGAGTTCGACTTCCACACCGCAGATGGCCCTCCGCCTTATGCCATCAGCGACATGATCTCTGGGGATGGTTCCTCCCTGTCAATCGACTGGTCCTCTCCTAAAGTAATCCTTAAGCCAGGAGATTGGGCTTTTTTTCGACTGTCGCTGTTGACGCCGGAGATGGAAAGGAGCTTTGTGGACACCGTCGCCCCTAGAGACATAACCATCGCCAATCAGCCTGAGATGGTCTTGGACTCGATTCTCGGCCCAGGCAGCAGCCCTCTGGCTATGAGCATATCCTCGGAAGCCCTGTTTGCCGGTGCGCCGGAGGCCAAAGATATAACACTAGCTTTCCGATCCCCTGCGGGGTTTAACAGTCAGGGAAGGCAGATCCCCTTTCCTATGCCGGAGCTGGTCTTTTCCAGCCTTCTGTGGAGATGGAGGCGATTTTTCAACGACGATCGCTGGTCCGGCCTTGAAGATAGGCTATCCCAGATAAACATCTCCCGTTACGACCTTAAAAGCGTCGTGGCTAACGGTAAGGGAGGAGCTATGCACAAAGGGTGTGTAGGGAGATGTCGCTACGACCTAAAGCCCCTTTCCCTGGTAGATCGGAAGGCGATCCACTGTCTAGGTGCTTTTGGGGCCTTTGCAGGGGTAGGCTACAAGACCGGCCAGGGACTCGGCCAGGTTGAGGTGTTGTAAAGGAGATGGGTTCTGGAGGTCGACTGCTCCAGAACCCATAGGCAATCATTTGCTTAGAATTAAATTCCCTGAAGATGTTTTTGGCGGAGGGCCGCAATAATAAAGGTTGCAGGCATGGTTACCCGATAAGCTGGTCCTGCGATGTCGATAAGTATCCATATGCTGGATAAAACGTAACCTATTGGGCCTGCCAATAGCTTGCTGCAAACCTTTACTAGAGAGGCGTTAAGGGCAAGAGATAAACCTCTTCCTGTTATAGTCTTAATTACTGAGTTGACTATTATTAGTGTTACTTGGTAAGCCTTAAAGCCCCCAGCTCTAAAAATAGCTTGAAAAGCCAAAGTCATAGCAGCTGGAGTGAACGAATGTATTCCTTTTAGACCTGCCTGTTTAGCAAATTCTTTCCTTTCTTGCTCAGTCATATTATCGATGGTATCTTCCAGAATCTTCATCAAAAGGCAGTTCTCGATAACTTCTATCTTGGACTGGCTGTTGTAGTTCACTTTCAACTTGTCGCATACATCGGTTAAAATCTCCCTGTAGGGAACTCCTTTGCCGAATCGTAATAGGTTTGCGAGAGAATTGCCTCCGAAAAGCTGGAGTTCTTCAGAGATTCTATCCCAGTATTTATGGTGGTCCGGGTAATGGGCTTTGTATTCTTCTGACACGGTCAAAGTCTCTGTCATTCGAGTATCACCATCTTCGTCATGTGTAAGACACCTTACTAAATCATCGAGGTCCTTTGAAGGCATCTCCTTCAAAAACTCTAAATCTCTGTCTTTTCTGTAACTCATAGCCTCTCCTCCTTATGTTTTTGATGTGTAGCTTGCAAGTAATTTATCTTTATAGAGACATAGTCCCTCAAAAAAGGGGGAGATGGCGAAGTTCGCCACCTCCCTTGAGCTCCTAAGCCTCTTTAACCGAAGGCCTGGAGACCACCTCGCCTCTGTAGGACCAGCCAGGGGACTGAACCAGAACGTCCTTGGCCTCTCCGTCGCCGAACTGGGATCCCTCGTAGATATAGCCGTCAATGTCGTTCAGGGAGAGAGTAAGTTTGGTCCCTACCGGGACGATCTCCTTAAGCCCCGATTTCTTGAGGAACCGAACGACCATCCTGACCGTCGTGGCGGTGGACTCGAGCTCCTGAGGTATCGCTCCCTCGGACCTCAGCTTGGCGATTCTGCCCTCAGAGGCGTAGAGCTGGTCCAGCAAACCTCCCCATGTAGGGGCGTTGAGCTCCCTGAAAAAGTCCACCGAGGCGTCCTGGGCGGCCTCCTCTCTCACCGACTTAAGCTCCTCCTCCAAAGACTCGAGCTGCTGCTGGGTTATCTCTAGAGAGGACGTCAGGTCCGAGACCCTGACCTCCAGCTCGGCGATTCGAGGATCCTCGTTGGCCTTGGCAACCCTTTGGGGGCGAAAGCCTCTCTCCTCTCCCATGATATCCAACACTGTTCGCAGGAATGATTCGGCGTTTTTCCAGTCCAGCAGAGGGATTATCCCTTTGACGTCCTCCAGAAAGGGGTTAGCCGTCTTTTGTGCCATCCTCCGAAGGACCATGGCGGAGGTATAAAAGGGTTTGTTCCTGTCGAAAACTACCTTTCTGACCCCCTCGTAAAGGGAGGATTCGACCTCGTCGTCACAGATAAGCCGTTCCACAGAAAGGGCGTAGTCGTCTATCCTCTTAACCAGATCATGCCTGAGTTCGGGGGCGTTGAGCTTCCAGCGACGAAGAGATTTTCTCGTATCGTCTAGGCATAAACCGGAAATCAGCCCTAAGGTCTCGTAGTTGCTTGAAGGTCGAGTAAAGACAGCGTCCATAAGGGAGACCTCCGTAGACCACTGGGACGACCCTCTAAGCCGCCTTCTCTTAGCCCTTACCAGCCCATCAATCCTTCTTTTTACTGCATCTCTGTCCATGACTACGCTCATAACGATCCTCTCCTTCATCAAAATCTATCCCAACATGGAGCGAAGCCCCAGAAGGCTCTTTTCCTGCTCCTGCGAAAGCACCTCTCCTTTGACCATGGCGGTGGCTATGTCGCAGTAGGACCTTATGGTGGTGCTGTTTCCAAAGCGGTTCCTGGTGGCCCTCTGGCGGATATCGGCTATGGCTTTAAGGGCCTTAGAGCAG
>NZ_FXBB01000023.1 GCF_900177735.1 Dethiosulfovibrio salsuginis
TTAATCCCGGTTTCCCGGGGCTGTCCCCCTCTTTGAGACAGGTTCTCACGCATTACTCACCCGTCCGCGACTCAGTATCCTTATCTTCCAGCCGAAACCTTCCGACAAGAACCTTCGTCCCACTTGCATGTGTTAAGCACGCCGCCAGCGTTCGTCCTGAGCCAGGATCAAACTCTCCATAAAAATTCCTTTTTGCTGGCTGTGTTTCTTACTCCCCGTTTTCAGCTGTCAAGGTTCGGTGCGACCTCCGTTACAGCGGCCTTGCGGCCACCGCTCTCAGCGGCGCAGGAGGAATAATACCACCCTCAGCGATTTACGTCAACACCTAATCCCCATTCTTATTTTTTCGACTAATTACGACCAGTCCTAAAGCAAAGGTGCTCTGTTTTAGCCTTGATTTCCCCATCGCTGAGACAGGGAGTTTTGCCACGTTTTATCCATAAAATAGAGCCGACAGGATCTTGAACCTCCACATAGAACATGAGAGAATTCGCCGACAAAACCGATCTTATTATATACCCCAGAGGGGTGTATCACACAGTGATGAGAAAATCTATAGTTGGAGCCATTTTCACCCTGCTCGCCATTTCGCTTTTCGGTCTCGCCGAGGCGTCGAACGAGATCAAGAGGTTTCCTGTCAAGTCGGGACACATCGAGTACGAATTATCCGGCACCAGCAAAGGCAAAAAGACCGTCTACTTCGACGAGTACGGCGACCTTTACTACGAGCTTCTAGAGCAGAACACGTCGGTAACATGGGGCAAGAACACCATTACGGACGAGAACAGGTCACTCACCATCAGAAATGGGGAATATACCTACTCCATCGACCTCAAGGAAAACTCCGGGACTAAGATTAAAAACGAGGAGATCGACGGCATGAAGAACGCCCTCACCTCGGGCATGTCTCAGAAGGACATGGAGAAGATGGGAAAAGAGATGTTGGAACAGCTTGGCGGCAGAATCGTCGGAAACGAAAACTTCCTCGGCAGAGAATGTGAAGTCGTCGAGGTGATGGGAAGCAAGGTGTGGCTCTACAAAAAGACACTGCCCCTCAAATCGGAGATGTCCATGATGGGGGTAGAGAACCTGGAGGTCGCCACCCTCTTCAAAGAGAACGTGTCGATACCGGCGTCCAAGTTCTCAGTTCCTAAGGGAATAGAGATAAAAGAGATCTCCATAGAGGGAATGGGAGAGCCTGAGGGAGAGTGGCAGGAAATACAGGAGATGTCCCTCAGCTATGAGAGGTTCGAGGCCGCCATGGAGAAGGTCAGAATAAAGGGATACAACAAAGTCAGAGGAGAGTCGGAGCCTGGCGAATTCTACGGAGCGGTGTTCATGGATGAGGAGAGCCGTTCGGTCTATATCGAGGTAACACCTCTGTCCAACTTCTCCGGCTACGACAGTGGAAACGGCGTTTCCGTGGAGAAGCAGTTCCAGATCAAGGGAGAGGCTGCTGCCTACTGCTCTTACGAAAGCGACGAAGGCAAAAGCAACCTCCTATTTCTGGAGGTTCCCTCGGAGGATGTCATGATGACCGTGATAAGCAGCACCCCCAGGAGCATGGGCGAGCTGGTCAAGATCGCGGAACAGGTCAAGTTTTAGAAGGGTAAAGGGGGCTGCCTAATTTGGTAGCCCCCTTTGACATGATCCAAAAAGAGAAAAAAGAGAAAAATATAGACGAAGCCACTTGAGAGCTGTATAACTGTAAGGTGAGAAAGCTCATGAGACATCCTTAACTATAAGAGGAGGTATCTTTACATGAAGAAATTTCACCTACTGTGCTGCACAATGGCTCTCATGGCGACCCTGGCAGGGACAGCCACAGCAGCGCCGAGGGCGGAGATCACCGACGTCTTTTCCAGACACGGCATGGTCTCATCAGCCCACGAGCTGGCCTCAAAGGCGGGAGTGGAGATAATGCAAAAAGGCGGCAACGCCGTTGATGCCGCCGTGGCCACGGCCTTGGCCTTAAACGTGGTGGAACCAAACGCATCGGGCATAGGCGGAGGCGGATTCATGACGGTGAGGTTCGCCGAGACCGGCGAGGTCGTGGTTATAGACTACCGTGAGACCGCCCCTAAAAGCTCCACCAAGGATATGTACGCATCAGAGGAGGCAAAAGAGAAAAAGATCTCCAAGCTAGGCGGGCTGTCGATAGCGGTTCCCGGGCAGACACTGGGGCTATGGACCGCCCTCACCAAGTACGGAACCATGACCTGGGCGGAGGTAGCAGCTCCGGCGATTCGTCTGGCGGAGGAGGGCTTTGTCCTAGTTCCCATGCAGAACGACATCATAAAGGATAACATGGAGAAGCTCACCGACTACAACGACATAGCTAACGTGGCCTTCTTGGACGTGGAGGGCTTCCCCCTACAGGCCGGCGACATCGTGAAGCAGCCTAAACTGGCCGAGGCCTTTAAGCTCATCGGGGAGAAGGGGCCGAGAAAGGCATTTTACGACGGCCCCATAGGCAAGGCGGTGGTTGAGGCGGTGAACAAAGCCGGCGGAAACATGGCTCTGGCGGACCTGAAAGAATACGACGTAGCCATCCGCAAGCCCGTTCGCGGAACTTACAGGGGATACGAAATTTTTTCCTGCCCTCCTGCCTCCAGCGGAGGAACCCACATAGTCGAGCTGCTTAACATCATGGAGAACCTTCCTGTGGGCGGCTGGATCGCAAACGGACCGGAATATCTCCATTACCTGGGAGAATCCCTCAAGCTCGTCTTCGCGGACCGTCAAAAATACATGGGAGACACCGCATTTTTAAACGTGCCTCTCGCTGGCCTGACCAGCAAGGCCTACGCAAAAACCCTCTTCGAGAGGATCAAACCATACGAGGTAATGGAAAAGGTGGAGCCAGGCGACCCATGGCCCTACGATAGTGAGGCCAACAAGACGGCCTACATAGGCGACGCCGTGAGCGAACAGGTCTCGACGACCCACTTCTCCGTCGTAGACCAGAGGGGAAACATCGTCTCATCCACGAACACGGTGAACTACTTTTTCGGGTCCGGCGTGATGGTCCCTGAGTACGGCTTCGTGCTCAACAACCAGATGGACGACTTTTCCCAGAACCCGGAGAGCGTAAACGCACCTGAGCCAGGCAAACGGCCTCTATCCTCAATGAGCCCCACCATCGTCCTCGATCCTCAGGGACAGCCCTTCATGACCGTTGGAGCCGCCGGTGGCTGGCGCATCATAACCACCGTGGGCCAGCTCATCATGAACGTCATCGACTTTGGCATGACCATGGACCAGGCCATCGAACAGCCCAGAGCCCACGCCCATGCCAACGACGGCAAGGCCTCCAGGCTACAGATAGAGAACTTCATCGACCCTGAGACCGTTATCTTCCTGAACATGAGGGGACACGACGTCGAGACGGTCTCCCACATCGGAACCGCCCAGGGCATACTCTTCAAAGGCGGCATGATGAACGGCGGCGCCGACAGCAGACGGCTCGGGGTGTCGGTGGGCTTTTAACCCAACGTACGGGTAACAGATAAGAAGAGGCCACTCCGTGAGGAGGGGCCTCTTCTTATCTCCCTTTGCCAGCCATACGGTGTTTTAGACCTTATAACATAGACATTGTTTTTAGAGGTATCCTAAAAAGCTCTACGGCAAAAGCGAGTCTCCCTCACCTATAACACAGAGGGAGACTCGCTTTTGCCGTAGAAACACCCTCTATTTTGTACTATACTAATGTGGTTATAACCGATAATTCGAAAGGAGTGACCTCCGTGGATGTTTTCCGCTTTCGAGATAGCCTTATAGACGATTACCGTTCCTTCGTCGAGGGTTTTATAAACATCAGGGAAAAACGTATTCGGAGCTACGTCGAGAAGGAAATCTCCCAGGGACTTTATTGGCCGGACCCTTTGATCCAGCTGAACCCCGCCTTCAAATCGGGAAAAAGCGTCGAGGACCTGGTCGAGGAGGGAATCCTGCACAGGGAATGCGGAAACATCTTTCGGAGAAAAAGCCACTCCGACGATAGTGGAGAACTCCTACGGCTCTATCAGCACCAGGAGGACGCCATAAGGGCGGCTCTCAAGGGACATAACTACGTCCTGACGACTGGAACAGGGTCGGGAAAAAGCCTCTCCTACATCATCCCTGTGGTCGATCACGTGCTAAAAAAAGGCTCCGGCAGAGGGGTTCAGGCCATAATAGTCTACCCAATGAACGCCCTCGCAAACAGCCAGTTCGGGGAGCTGGAGAAATTCCTTAAATACGGCTATCCAGAGGGAAAGTCCCCGGTGACCTTCGAGCGTTACACAGGACAGGAAAACGACGACAAGAGAAGGGAGATCATCGACAATCCCCCGGACATAATACTGACCAACTTCATGATGCTTGAGCTCATGCTCACCAGGGTCAAGGAAAGGACCCTCATCCAGAGGGCCGAGGGACTCAAGTTTTTGGTCCTGGACGAGCTCCACACCTACAGAGGCAGACAGGGGTCGGACGTGGCCCTGTTGGTCCGTCGGGTCAGGGAGAGGCTGGGAGGGGAGGACCTCCTGTGCGTTGGAACGTCCGCCACTATGGCAGGAGAGGGCGACTATCACCAGCAGAAAAGGGACGTGGCCCGAGTATCGGGAACCCTCTTCGGCTCGCCGGTCCTGCCGGAAAACGTCATAGGGGAGACCCTCATCAGAAAGACGCCCTCCAGATCCAACGAGGACCAAGGGTTTTGCGAGGAGCTAAAGGCAAGGCTCCTGTCCGGCGATCCTCCCCCGACACAGTACAGCCGGTTCGTCGGCGATCCACTGGCGTCCTGGATAGAGAGCACCTTCGGGGTAGCCGAGGATGGCGAGGGAGCCAGGCTGATCCGTGCCCGTCCCAAAACCCTGAGAGGAGACCACGGAGCGGCCAAAGACCTGAGCGCCCTGACCGACGTCCCGACGGAAACCTGTGCTAAGGTGATAGCTGATTACCTCCTTGGAGGGTATCAGTGCGAGACCGACCCGGATATGGGCAAACCTCCTTTCGCCTTCCGGCTACATCAGTTCATAAGCAGAGGGGATACGGTTTACTGCTCCCTGGAGGGACACAAAGACCGCTATATGACGCTGAGCGGTCAACAGTTCGTCCCAGGGCAGAGGGACAAAATACTCCTGCCCATGGTCTTCTGCCGAGAATGCGGCCAGGAATACTACATAGTGCGACGGATCAAGGACAAAGAGACCGGCCTGTTCCGCTATATCCCCAGAGAGCTTGGGGACCTAGAGGGAAAAGAGGACGAAACGGGATTCCTCTATTTCGGCGAGGAAAGACCCTGGTCCGACGACGAAGAAGCGCTGAGGGAAAGGCTGCCGGAGGACTGGTTCGAGACCGTGAGGGACCAGGAGAGGATAAAAAAGTCCATGAGGGACAACGTACCGGTTAAGGTATCGGTGAGGCCCGACGGAGTCGAAGGCCAAGGGGGCATAGAGGGAGCGTTCATCCCAACGCCTTTCAGGTTCTGCCCTCTTTGCGACGTCTACTACGGTCAAGCAAGGGGATCGGACTTCACCAGACTGTCCACACTGAGCTCCGAGGGCAGAAGCACCGCCACAACCATACTGGGGCTGTCCGCCATAAGGCAGCTGAAAAACGACAAGGAGCTTAAAGAGGCCGCCAGAAAACTCCTGAGCTTTACCGACAACCGTCAGGACGCCTCCCTACAGGCCGGTCACTTCAACGACTTTGTCCTGGTGGGGCTGCTCCGATCCGCCCTTTACAGAGCGGTGGAAAAGGCGGGGAAAGAGGGACTCCAGCACGACGAGCTTCCTGACAGGGTATTCGACGCCCTTAACCTACCGATGGAGATATACGCAAAAAACCCTGGCACTATGTTTCACGCCCAAAAGCAGACCCACAAAGCGTTGAAAGAGGTCCTGGGATACAGGCTATATCACGACCTGAGAAGGGGCTGGCGTATCAACCTGCCCAACCTGGAACAGTGCGGCCTGCTGGATATAAAATATCTATCCCTGGACGAGGTATGCGGCGAGGAATCGCTGTGGAAAGGCTCTCACGAGATATTAGTCAAAGCCACCTCCGAGACCCGTAAAAAGGTGGTCAAAACCCTCCTGGACTACATGAGGAGAGAGCTTGCCATAAGGGTTGACTGTCTGGATCAGGAGCACCAGGACAAAATAAGGAGGCTCAGCAGTCAGCACCTTATCGACCCATGGTCCATAGAGGAAAACGAAAAGATGACCTATTCAGCGTTGCTCTTTCCCAGATCCAAGGGCAAAGACGACTACTTTGGCAACGTGTTTCTCTCCCCTAAAGGGGGCTACGGAAACTACCTCAGGAGATCCTCCACCTTCAGGCTGGACGGCCAAAAGCTCCACCTGGAGGACACCGACTTAATCATAAAAGACATACTGAGTCGCCTGACCTTGGCGGGGCTGGTGGAGGAGGTCGTTCCCCCTAGATCGGAGGGCGACGTCCCGGGATATCAGCTTCCAGCCTCGTGCCTGCTGTGGGTCGCAGGGGACGGAAAAAAGCCCTTCCACGACCCTCTTCGGGTCCCAAACGAATCGATAGGTGGCGGAAGGACAAACCCATTCTTCGTCGATTTTTACAAAGACATCGCCCAGGGGCTGCTGGGCTACGAGGGAAGGGAACACACCGCCCAGGTGGGCAACGATCTCAGAATAGACAGGGAAAACCGTTTCCGAGAGGGAAAGCTCCCGATCCTCTTCTGCTCCCCAACCATGGAGCTAGGTGTGGACATAGCGGAACTGAACGTGGTCAACATGCGAAACGTCCCGCCAACTCCGGCCAACTACGCACAAAGAAGCGGACGGGCTGGCAGAGGCGGACAGCCCGCCTTGGTGTTCTCCTACTGCACTAAAGGAAGCCCTCACGACCAGTTTTTCTTCAAACGCCCCACGGAGATGGTCTCGGGATCGGTCTCACCTCCTAACATGGACCTCCTCAACGAAGACCTTATCCGTGCCCACGTCTACGCCCTGTGGCTCTCGGAAAGCGGCAAGGACCTCTTTAGGTCGTTGAAGGACATACTGGACCTCTCCGGCGAGGACCCCTCCCTGGAGCTGGTGGACTCAATCAAAGAGGCCCTGGGCGATAAATCCATCAGGGCCAGGACCGAAACCAGGGTCAAAAAGGTCCTCTCGTCCCTGGAGGACGACCTAAAGCAGAGCGACTGGTACAACGACGGATGGATCTCCGGGGTCCTAAATCGGGTTGACGCCAACATGGAGGAGGCCTGCGGACGATGGAGAAAGCTCTACCGTGCGGCACTGGCTCAGGCAAAAAGGCAGAACAAAATTCGCCTGGACGCCACAAGGACCAGAGAGGAAAAGGATCGGGCCAACGGGCTCCGGGCCGAGGCCGAATCCCAGATAAATCTGCTGACCGACGTCGATAACGTCCATCAATCGGATTTCTACAGCTATCGCTACTTCGCCAGCGAGGGATTCCTGCCGGGCTACAACTTCCCCAGGCTCCCCATATCCGCCTACATACCGGGCCGCCGCAAAGGCCAAAGGGACGAATTTCTCTCTCGGCCCAGGTTCCTGGCGGTCTCCGAGTTCGGCCCTCAGTCCATCATATATCACGAAGGATCCCGCTACAGCATAGGAAGGGCCATACTCCCAGTGGACGGCGACGTAGGGACCGGCAAGGCGAAAATCTGCGAGGCCTGCGGCTACGTCCACCCGATAGAGGAGGGCAGCGGCCTGGATCACTGCGAAATCTGCGGAGCCGCCTTGGGAAACCCCTTCGACAACCTCCTCAGGATGCAGAACGTCGTAGCCAGAAGGAGAGAGAAGATCAACGCCGACGAGGAAGAAAGGCTCCGTCAGGGATACGAGCTGAAAAGCGGAATCCGTTTTGTAGAGCACGGAGGAAGGGCCTCCTACAGGACCGCCACCATAGTATCGGATGAAGGGGAACTAGGGACCCTCACCTACGGCCACGGGGCCACTCTGTACCGGATAAACCTGGGATGGGTCAGGAGAAGCGACAAAGATCAAAAGGGCTTCGTACTCGACCTGGAGAAGGGAACCTGGGAGAAAAACAACGCCATGAAAGATGAGAACGAAGGGGACGACCCCATGTCCTCCAAAGTCGCCAGGGTAATACCCTACGTGGAGGACCAGAGGAATTGCCTGCTGTTCAGGCCAACGGAGACCATGGACCAGGATCGGATGGCGTCCCTTCAGTCAGCCCTGAAAAACGCCATCCAGGTTCGATATCAGCTGGAGGACAGCGAGCTTGCGGCGGAGCCTCTGCCTAACTCGGGAGACAGAAAGCAGATACTCTTCTACGAGTCCGGCGAGGGAGGGGCAGGGGTCCTGAGAAAGCTGGTGGACGACCCCAAGGCCCTCAAAGCTGTGGCGAAAGAGGCCCTTTCCCTGTGTCACTTCAACCCGATCACAGGAGAGGACCTGAAAAAAGCTCCCCACGGGACGGAAAACTGTGAGGCCGCCTGTTACGACTGCCTCATGAGCTACTACAACCAGAGGGATCACCTGCTGCTCGACCGCAAGAAAATCCAGGAATACCTGATGGCCCTGGCATCGGCGGAGATAAGGACATCGTCGGTGGAGGCCACCAGAGACGCCCACCTCGGTAGCCTGCTTAAAGGATGCGAGTCGGACCTGGAGAGAAAATGGCTGAACCTGATGGAAGAGCACAACCTGAGGCTGCCGAGCCACGGACAGCATTTCATACCGTCCTGTGGAACCAGGTCGGACTTCTACTACGACGACCGCCACGTGGTCATATACATCGACGGCCCTCACCACGACTTTAAGGACCGAAGGGCGAGGGACCAGGAACAGGAGGAAAGGCTGGAGGACCAGGGCTTCACCGTCCTGAGGTTCGGCCACCAGGACGACTGGCTGAAAAAAATCGCAGAAAACCCCCATCTCTTCGGATGGAAAGGCTAAAACACGGCCAAGAAAGGCGGAATGGGACGATGAAAGACAAAAAAATCGCTGCCCGCGGGATATGACCTACTCGGTTGGATCTCTGGTCAAGGCCAGAGGAAGAGAGTGGGTCGTCCTGCCTGAGTCGGAGGAAAGCCTGTTGATCCTCCGGCCCCTAGGGGGGACCGATCGAGAGATAGCCGGAGTTCTGCCGTCTCTGGAGAACGTGGAACCAGCCCAGTTCGATCTCCCAGACCGCAGCACCGTCGGGGACGAAAGGTCCGCCAGGCTCCTTAGAGACGGCCTGAAACTGGGCTTCCGGTCCAGCGCAGGCCCTTTTAGATCCTTCGGCAGACTGGCGGTAGAGCCCCGGCCCTACCAGCTCGTGCCTCTCATGCTCGCCATGAGACTGGACCCAGTAAGGCTCCTCATAGCCGACGACGTCGGAATAGGGAAAACCGTGGAGGCCTGCCTCATAGCCCGTGAGCTTTTAGACCGAGGAGAGATACAGAGCCTTGCGGTCCTCTGCCCTCCCCACCTCACCGAACAGTGGCAGACCGAGATGGCGGAGAAGTTTCACATAGACGCAAAACTGGTCCTCTCCAGCACCGCAGCCCGGCTGGAGAGGGACTGTGTCATGGGAGAATCGCTGTTCGACCGATATCCCTTCCTCATAGTATCGATAGACTTCATAAAAAGCGAACGAAGATGCAGCGAGTTTCTGAGATCCTGTCCAGAGATGATCGTAGTGGACGAGGCTCACACCTGTGCCCAGTCCCACGGAAGCGGGGCAAAGCAGATGAGGTTCGAGCTCATCTCTCAGATAGCTAAAAAAGAGGACAGACACATAGTCCTGGTCACCGCCACGCCTCACAGCGGCAAAGAGGACGCCTTCAGATCCCTTCTGACCCTCCTGGACCCCGGCCTTAAAGACCTGCCCGAGGACCTGTCGGGACAGGCCAACGAGGTCCATCGTCGAAACCTCGCCAGACACATGGTCCAAAGAAGGAGAGGGGATATCCGGCACTACCTGAAAAACGACACCCCATTCCCGGAGAGGTTCGACACCGAGGCCACCTTCAAGCTCTCGGAGGAATACAAAGCCTTTTTCGAGAAAGTTCTGGCCTACGTAAGGGAAACGGTGAAAGACGACACCGGAACCGAGTTTCACCGAAGAATACGCTGGTGGTCCGCCCTGGCCCTGCTCCGGTCCATAGCCTCAAGCCCTGCCGCCGCCGTGGCGACCCTCAAAAGCAGATCGGCCTGCGCCGACTCGGCAAACCAAGGGGAAGTGGACGAGCTCGGGCGGCGGACGGTCATGGACGTCGGAGACCTGGAACAGGCGGAGACGGCGGACTTCGTCCCAGGCAGCGACATAGATGAAAACGGATCGGAAAGCCTCAGACGGAGGAAACTGGCGGCCTTCGCAAAAGAGGCCGAAACCCTGAAAGGCCCTAAAGACCTAAAGCTTCAGGGAGCCGTCGATATAGTAAAAGACCAGCTCAAACGGGGAATCAGCCCTATCGTTTTCTGCCGGTTTATACCGACCGCCGAATACCTGGCGGAAAACCTCAGGGAAAAGCTGGGGCCCTCCATCGAGGTGGAATCGGTAACGGGAAAACTGTCCCCCGAAGAGCGGGAGGACAGGGTAAACCGCCTGGGGAGCTGCCCCAAGAGGGTCTTGGTCTGCACCGACTGCCTAAGCGAAGGCATAAACCTACAGGAGCACTTCGACGGAGTCATCCACTACGACCTATCGTGGAACCCGACGAGACACGAACAGCGAGAGGGCAGGGTGGACCGATACGGCCAGCCCAAACGGGAGGTTCGGGTCGTCACCTACTACGGCATTGACAACCAGGTGGACGGCATAGTCCTTGACACCTTGATACGAAAGCACAAGGCCATTCGCACGTCTCTGGGGATCTCCGTGCCCGTACCTATAGAGTCGGAAGAGGTCGTGGAGGCCATATTCGAGGGCCTTCTCCTTCGGGAGGATCAGGGCAGCGTTCAAAACTACCTGCCCGGCTTCGAGGCCTACTTTAAGCCCAAAAAAGAGGACCTCTACAGCCGATGGGAAAGCACCACCGAAAAGGAAAAGCGGTCTCGAACCGTCTTCGCCCAGGAAGGCATAAAGCCCGAGGAAGTCGCCCAACAACTGGAGGAGACCAGACGGGCCATCGGATCGGGGGTGGACGTCGGAGAGTTTATGAAAAACGCCCTCACATCGCTGAAAGCAAAGGTGTCAGGCGGCGAAACCCTGGAGGTGGACCTCTCGGAGGCCACCACCGCCCTTAAAGACATGCTTGGGCGGACCGATGGATTCAGGGCCAAGTTCTCCCTGCCGGTGCAGGACGGAGAGCTCTACCTTCACCGAACCCACCCACTGGTGGAGAACACCGCCGCCCACGTGGTGGACCTGGCCCTCAGCGGCAACCCCGAGGGACCGGCCCGCTGCGGCGCTATCCGAACCGACGGAGTGACGAGCCGGACGACCTTATTGCTGGTGAGGTTTCGCTTCCACCTCATAACCACCAGAGGGGACAAAACCACCCCTCTACTGGTGGAGGACTGTCGGCTCATGGCCTTCAGGGGAACCCCTGAAAAGGCCGAATGGCTGACAAAAGAGGAGGCTGAATCCATCTTCGCCGCCCGCTCCACGGAAAACATCTATCCCGAACAGGCCATGGGCTTCGTGGGGAAGATCCTTGACGGCTACCCCAACCTGGCCCCTCACCTCGACCAGGAGGCAAAGAGGCTGGCGGAGGAACAGCTCGAATCCCACAGGTCCATCAGAAAGGCATCTCGGGACAAAGGGGTCTCCTACAGGGTTCAGCCCCAACTGCCGCCGGACCTCCTGGGGATCTATATCTACCTTCCTGAAATTGGGGGAAACAGCCGATGAAAAATCGCGACGAGAGAACCTTCGCCACCATAAGGACCGAGGGAGCCCTGCTTCCCCCCGATATCCTCCAGCGGATCGGGACCTCCAAGGACCTGGACGGCCTCCGCCCGGAGGATTACCACCTGGTAAAGGGAGAGAGGCTAAACGAGGCCATCAACCGATCGTGGAACCGGCTGGTGGGGATATGGAGCTCCTTCGTGAAGGGCCAAGAGACACTCCCTTCCGGGGACGTAGGGACCTCCCTGACCCGTGAGAGATGGCTTTTGCCCCTGTTCCAGGAACTGGGCTACGGAAGGCTTCAGGGGAGCAGGGCAGTGGAGCTGGACGGCAAATCCTACGCCATATCCCACCGCTGGGAAAACACGCCTATACACCTGGTCGGATGCAACGTAGAGCTCGACCGTCGAACTGCAAAGGTAGCGGGAGCCTCCAGGACAAGCCCTCACAGCGTCCTTCAGGACTTTCTGAACAGGTCCGACGACGCCCTTTGGGGCATCCTGTCCAACGGCCTGATCCTTCGGGTCCTCAGGGACAACGTCAGCCTGACCCGTCAGGCCTTCGTCGAGTTCGACCTACAGGCCATGATGGAGGGAGAGAGATACTCCGACTTCGTCCTGCTGTGGCTCCTGTGCCATCAGTCCAGAGTGGAGGGAGAGAGAGGAGAAAACTGCTGGCTTGAGCGGTGGTCACGGACCGCAAGGGACCAGGGAGTCCGTGCTTTAGACGTCTTGAGGGACGGGGTTCAAAGCGCCATAGAGACCTTGGGCAGAGGGTTCATCGCCCACAGGTCCAACGGAGAACTGCGAGACCGCCTTAGAGACGGAGACCTTCTCGGTCAGGACTACTATCGTCAGATCCTGAGGCTGGTCTATCGGCTGATATTCCTCTTCGTGGCGGAGGACCGGGAACTGCTCCTCCTCCCCGAAACCGCCGGAGATATAAGGGATATATACAAAAAACACTACTCCACCGCCCGACTCCGAAAAAACGCCCAGAGGATCAGGGGAACGGACCATCCAGACCTCTACCGGGCCCTGAGGCTGGTCATGGATCGACTGTCCTCGGACCAGGGCTGTCCCGAGCTGGGGCTTCCGGCCCTTGGGGGATTTCTGTTCTCAAATCCCGCGATAAAGGACCTGAGGACCTCGGAGCTATCAAACTCCCATCTTCTGGAGGCCATAAGGCTTTTGGCCTTCAGGACCGAAAACCACGGACTTCGCCCTGTGGACTTCAAAAACCTAGGGGCCGAAGAGCTGGGAAGCGTTTACGAATCCCTTCTGGAGCTTCACCCAGTCATAGACCTGAGCGGTGCGGGGTTCACCCTCTCCTCCGCGGCGGGAAACGAGCGAAAGACCACCGGGAGCTACTACACCCCCGAATCGCTGATCCACTGCCTGATGGACTCGGCGCTGGACCCGGTTTTAAACGAGGCGGTCAAAAAAGAGGACCCCGAAAGGGCCCTGCTGGACCTTAAGATATGCGACCCAGCCTGCGGAAGCGGACACTTCCTCATAGCCGCCGCCAACAGGCTCGCCAAAAAGCTGGCGGCGGTCCGCACCGGCGACGACGAACCGTCCCCTGACTCGGTCCGAAAGGCCATGAGAGACGTCGTAGGTCGGTGTATCTTCGGAGTGGACATAAACCCCATGTCGGTGGAACTGTGCAAGGTCGGCCTCTGGATGGAGGCTCTGGAGCCTGGGAAACCTCTCTCCTTCCTTGACCACCACATAAGGTGCGGAAACAGCCTTCTCGGAACCACCCCGGCCCTCATGGCGAGAGGCATACCGGACGACGCCTTCAAGGCCATCCAGGGCGACGACAAAGATGTGGCAAAAGACCTGAGAAAATGCAACAAAAACGCGAAAGGATCGCTGGACCGGCTGAACGCCGGGGAGATATTCTCAAGCTCCTTCGCCGAGCTTTCCAGAGCGATGGAAAAGCTGGGCTCTATAGACGACAGCTCCATATCGGGCATAAGGGACAGGGAGGAGGCCTTCGGCGAATATTTCCGGTCGGACCGATACGAAAAGGCCAAGCTTCTGGCCGACGGATGGTGCTCCGCCTTCGTCTGGGACATGGTTCCTGGGTCCCCTCCTGCCCCCACCGAGGACCTGTACAGGCAGATGGCCCACGACATGAGGGGGGTTCCAGAATCCACGATACGGGAGATCCAGCGCATAGCCCAGAGGTACGGCTTCTTCCACTGGCATCTTGCCTTTCCCACCGTCTTCAGGATCCCCGCCCACGGCAGGTTCCCAGAGGACACGGTGACCGGCTGGGAGGGCGGCTTCGACTGCGTACTGGGCAACCCACCGTGGGAGAGGATCAAAATCCAGGAAAAAGAGTGGTTCGCCGACAAAGATCAGGAGGTGGCAAAGGCGGCCAACGCCTCGGAGAGACGTAAAAAGATAGAGGCCCTCAGGGAGAAGGACCCGGACCTTCACAGAGCGTTCACGGAGGACCTGAGGGTTGCGGAGGGATCGACCTACATGGTCCGGTCCAGCGGACTCTACCCCCTCTGCGGATCGGGGGACGTCAACACCTACACCCTGTTCGCCGAGATGATGAGACACCTCCAGTCGAAGGAAGGGAGGGTAGGCTGTGTCGTACCCTCAGGCATAGCCACCGACAACACCACCCAGTGGTACTTCAGGGACATCATGGAGAGGGGAAACCTGGCATCGCTCTACGATTTCGAGAACAGAAAGGGAATTTTCCCGGGAGTCCATAAAAGTTACAAGTTCTGCCTCCTGACCCTCACAGGGGACCACCGTCCCGTCGCAGAGGCGAGCTTCGCCTTCTTCCTGCTCGACCCGGAGGAGCTTCGAGGAAACAGGCCTCTAACTTTGTCCTCCCAGGACATAGCCCTGATAAACCCCAACACCAGGACCTGCCCCATATTCAGGACCGCCAGGGACGGCGAGATAACCAAGTCGGTCTACAGAGTGGTCCCCATACTGATCGACGACAACAGAGAGGACGGAAACCCCTGGGGAATCTCGTTTAAAGCGATGTTTCACATGTCCAACGACTCAGGGCTGTTCATGACCTTGGACCAGCTGGAGGGGAAGGGCTGGACCTTGAAAGGAAACGTCTTCGAGAGAGAGGGGCTCAGATACCTTCCCCTCTACGAGGCGAAGATGGTCCACCAGTTCGACCATAGGTGGGCCACCTACGAAGGAGCCGACTGTCGGGACGTCTCGAACCAGGAGAGACGAAACCCCAGCTTTTCCCCCCTGCCCAGATACTGGGTCCCCGAGGAGGAGGTACGGTCCAGGCTTGAGGACCGATGGGACAGAGGCTGGCTGCTAGGATGGCGAGATATATGCAGAAGCACCGACGAACGGACGGTGATATCAAGCGTAATTCCTTACGGGGGAGTAGGGCATAAATTTTTGTTGATATTCTCTGATCTTCATACCGTTGCACTATCTTTCTTACATGCTAACCTTTCAAGTTTTATTTTTGATTATATTACACGTCAAAAACATGGGGGAATAAGTCTCAGTTATCACGTCTTCAAGCAGCTCCCAATCCTCCCACCCCATGTCTACGACCGTGCCTGTCCATGGGATCGAGGGACGACCCTGGACCGGTGGATCGGGGCCAGAGTCCTTGAGCTGGTCTACACCGCCTCCGACATGGAGTCCTTCGCCAGGGACCTGGGCTTCGACGGACCGCCCTTTTCCTGGGACGATAACCGCCGCTTCGTCATCCGGTGCGAGCTGGACGCCGCCTTCTTCCACCTCTACGGCTTGTCCAGAGAGGACGTGGAATACGTCATAGAGACCTTCTCTATCGTGAAGAAAAAGGACCAGTCCGCCTACGGCGAGTTCCGAACGAAGAGGACCATACTGGAGATATTCGACTCGATGAAGGACTCCATAGACCAGGGACACCCCTACGTAACAGCCCTATCCCCGGAACCGGGGTTATTGCCCTAACGTCACTTAAATCTATATATCAGGAGGGGTTTTAAGATGAAAAAAATCACCCTTGCTTTGAGTTTAATCCTTGTTTTTTCGACTATAGCGATAGCGATGAACAAGGTCGATCTCTCTGTTCAAGAAATGATTATTCAACCACATGGAGAAGATATTATATACACAAATAATTTTCACGATGAAACAATGGCTCTTCAGTGCAGATTGAGTTGGTTTTGCGTCTATAGCAAAATATCTAACCCAACCGACAATATAATGTTTGTCTCTTGGCGAAAATCTGCTTTTATAGACGTAAACGGAAATTCCCACAAAGTAGTTCCCGGTCAAACGCTCGTCATCGACATGACAAGAGACGTTCCCGACACGATGATTCCACCTCATACTAGCGCCCAAATAGATATCTACCCACATGGTTTTTGGCAAAATAATAACGACTACAAAATGATATTAGATTATCCAGTGTCAAGGAACTTGTTTGGGGTTATTGTCGACATACGCGGTAAAAAATCAAAGGAATACCACAAGTTCGCCAGAAAATATTCAGGTCAAAGTTTAGGCTTGATCCTATGCCTAACTGACGGCGAAGGAAAAGACCTTTACTATAACTTTAAACTAAACCTAGATTTCGACAAAGGGCTCGAAAAATACTTGGCATCAGGGGGAGAAAGCGAACATCCAGGCTTTGCAAATGAAAAACCCGCTCCAAATGTGGGCTTATCACTGGAAAGCAACGTAATCAGCGAGGTAAAAGAAGGTAGCCTGGCTGAAAAGGCTGGGCTACAAAAGGGAGATCGGATCATTGAAATCAACGGTAAAAAAATCGATAAGATAGAAAATCCGGAGCAATATATCAAAGAGAGAGCTACCGCAGGCTTTTCTGTAATGATAATGTTTGATCGGTCAGGCATCACCGATTTAGCCACGCTAAAACTATAAATCAATACTTCAAATAAAGAGGACCATACTGGAAATATCCAACTCGAAAAAGGACTCCATATACAAAGGAGGCCCCTACATCACAGCCCTATCGCAAGAACCGGGATGGTCGCTGTGCCATCAAACCAAGATAGGAGGGCTTTAGAATATGACTCAAACACATCCATCTGTACGTGAAATATGGTTAAATTATATGAACCAGGAGGGCATATCGGAGACCGAGGCCCCGGCCTACGAGTCCTGGTACTTCTGCGACAACGAGGCAGACGCCGACGAGCTGGCCCAGCTGGTTTTGGACGGAGTTAAGAGGGCAACAGCGTCCTCTCTGGAGGCAATGGAGGAGGGCGGGGAAGAGATCCCCAAGGTCGGGGGATTCTCGGTCATCACCGACTGGGAGGGTGTCGCCAAGTGCATAATAAGGACCGAGGCGATAGAGATAGTCCCTTTCCGCGAGGTCACCGCCCAGTTCGCCGCCACGGAAGGAGAGGGAGACCGCTCCCTGGAATTTTGGCGGGAGGTGCACAGGCGATTTTTCACCAGAGAGCTCGAATCGGTGGGGCTCAAGTTCCACGAGGAAACCCCGGTCATATGCGAGACCTTCTCGGTGGTTTACCCTCCTCGGTGAGGTCCACCACGTTTTTTGGTACACTCTCAACTAGAAGAGGCCAGTAGCCTCACGAAGGAGGGATTTTATATGAGCGATAAGGTAAATTACGCAAGACTGCCGCTCCATCAGGTGAGCAAGGAGCTTGTAGCCGTGGCACAGGGGACTTTGCCCGCCGATCTGGTGGTGAAAAACGCCCGGCTCCTTAACGTCAACACAGGGGAGATCCAGGACAAGATGGACGTGGCGGTCAAGTCGGGCCATATAGCCTACGTAGGCGACGCCAGCCACACCGTCGGCGAGAAGACCACCGTGGTGGACGGCGAGGGCATGGTTTTAGCTCCGGGATTTCTCGACGGCCATATCCACGTGGAGAGCAGCATGATAACCGTCAGGGAGTACGCCAGGACGGTGGTTCCCCACGGGACGACGGGCATCTTCATGGATCCCCACGAGATAGCCAACGTCCTGGGCATGGAGGGAGTCAAGCTTATGGTCGAGGACGGAAAGGACGTCCCGATGAACGTGTGGGCCACAATGCCATCCTGCGTTCCAGCCGTGCCGGGCTTCGAGGATTCGGGCGCCGAGTTCGGCCCGGCAGAGGTGGCCGAAGCCATGACCTGGGACGGCATCGCCGGTCTCGGGGAGCTAATGAACTTTCCAGGGGTTCTTATGGGAAGCGACCACGCACACGGTGAGATAGCCGCCACGCTGCGCTCCGGCAAGCCCGTCACGGGACACTATTCCATGCCTGACCTGGACAGAGGTCTCAACGGCTACGTGGCCTCGGGGGTCAGTTCCTGCCACGAGTCGGTCAGCAAGGAGGACGCCTTGGCTCGGATGCGCCTTGGGATGTACGCCATGATGAGGGAGGGCTCGGCGTGGCACGACGTTAAAGAGACGATCAGGAGCGTCACCGAGAGCCGTATAGACACCCGTTTCGCCCTTTTGGTCTGCGACGACGCCCACCCTGACACCCTTTTGTCCCTGGGACACCTGGACCACATCGTCCGCCGGGCCATAGAGGAGGGACTGGACCCCATCAGGGCCATCCAGATGGTGACCATAAACACCGCCCAGTATTTCGGCAAGGCCGACGAGATAGGGAGCATCTCCCCTGGGAAGTTCGCCGACATGGTGTTGCTGTCGGACCTGTCCCGGGTTTCGGTCCATAAGGTGATATACAACGGGGTCTTGGTCGCCGAGAAGGGCGATATGGTCGTCCCCATCGAAAGATCCACGGTTCCCGATTTCGCCAAAAAATCCGTCAGGCTGGCTGGCCCAGTCACCAAGGAAGACCTCAAAGTGGTGGCCCCTGAGGGTGCTACCTCCGTCACAGCCAGGGTCATGGAGATAATAGAGGCCCACGTTGGGACCTACTCCCGGGAGATAGAGCTTTCGGTGGTGGACGGCGCCGTCCCGGCATCACTGGATAAGGACGTGGCTAAGATCGCCGTGTTCGAGCGTCACAAGGCCACCGGGACCAGGGGACTGGGCTTCGTGACGGGCTTCGGCCTCAAGGGTGGAGCGGTCGGCTCCACCGTGGCCCACGACGCCCACAACCTGATGGTGGTCGGGACCAACGACGACGACATGGTCCTGGCGGCCAACGCCCTGGCCGAGGCAGGAGGCGGCATGATCGCCGTAAAGGACGGCAAGGTCCTGGCCCTGTTGCCCCTGCCTGTTGCTGGGCTCATGAGCGAGGAGCCGGCCAAGACCGTGGCGGCGTCGGTAGCGGCGCTGGACCGGGCCTGGAAGGACCTGGGGTGCGACCTCCATTCGCCTTTCATGACCATGGCCCTGCTGCCCCTTGCCTGTCTGCCCGAGCTCAGGCTCACCAACAGGGGGCTGGTGGACACGGTGGAGTTCCGTTTCACCGATCTTTTCGTGGAGAAATAGGGCCTATCTCTCGATAAAAGGCCCTTTCTGCTTGCCCGTCATGTGGACTATCTCAAGGTCCAAAACGGCGACTTTGTCCAGCAGGGCTCTGGGCCGAGGGATGTCCACGCCCTGACGGCAGTAGTGAGCCGCCAGGACCGCCAGGCCGTGCCTTTTTCGGTCCTCTTCGTCGTCGGGGACAACCGAGACATGGCCGTAGCCTACGACGCTTTTATAGGGGAGGAGCAGACCGCTCCTCCCTTTAGGGTTGGGGAAGGGCACCGCGTCGACTTCGACGCAGAAGGACGCCTTTGGATTGGAGCGAATTATGTCGATCTTCTTGCCCTCCTTAGCGGAGTGGAAGTAGATATGGCCCGGCTCGTAGCCGAAGGTCAGGGGAATCACGTAGGGCCACTCTCCGTCGAAAAGGGACAGGTGACAGGCAAGAGCCCTGTCCAGCACCGACTCCATCCAGGACAGGTCCGAGACCTCTCGGTCTTTTCTTCTCACAGGACGATACAGCATCTTAAACACCAGCCTTTCGTTTTTTTATGGCTCTAAATAGGGCCCCCTCGGTCCTGGGAGAGCTGCACATCCCTGTCCTTCCCATAAAATCGACGGAGGAAAAGCCCGACCTCTCCAGTATATCCAGAAAAACCTTTTCTGGAACAGCCCCTACACAAAAGGCCCCGGGTGGCTGGATAGCTCCAGTCCCGGGGCCTTTTTGTATGGCTCTACTTTACTATCTGGGTTCCCTCGGTGCCCTCAAGGGCCTCAAGAGCCTGGTCCAGGCTAGCTATGATCGCCCGGGATCCGCCGTTCTCGACAAAGGCCATGGCCGCTGCGACCTTGGGCCCCATGGAACCGGCCTTGAAGTGACCCTCCGCCTGGTAGCCCTTCATCTCGTCCAGATCCACCTTGCCCAGCCACTTCTCCTCGGGCTTGCCGTAGTTCAGTGCGACCTTCGGAACGTCGGTAAGGATCATGAAAAGGTCGGCCTTCACCTGTTGGGCCAGAAGCTCTCCGGCCAGGTCCTTGTCTATTACCGCCTCGACCCCTCTGTAGCTTCCGTCGGCCTCTTTGACAACAGGGATACCGCCGCCACCGGAGGCCACGACCACGTAGCCACGGTCAGCGAGCTCCTGAATCGCCTGACGCTCCACTATGTTGATAGGCTTGGGAGAGGGAACGACACGCCTCCAGCCCCTGCCAGAGTCCTCGACCCAGCTCTCACCGGAGGACTCCATCCTGGCCTTGGCGGTCGCCTCGTCGTAGAAGGGGCCCACTGGCTTGGTGGGGTTGGCGAAGGCCGGATCCTCCGAGGAAACCTCGACCTGGGTCACCAGGCAGAGGGGCTCTTTGGCTATTCCGTGGGCTATGAGGGCCTTTTTAAACTCCTGAACGAAAAGATATCCTATGAAGCCCTGGCTCTCGGCGCCACACACGTCCATCGGCATGGCGGGGACCTTGTCCTTGCCCGCCTCCTGCTGGATCAGGATAGCTCCTACCTGGGGGCCGTTGCCGTGGGTCAAGACCACCTCGTAACCAGCGTCTATCATCTTCACTATCTGGGCTACTGTGCTTGCGACGCTGGTCCTCTGGTCCTGCTCCGTTCCCTTCTGGCCTCTTTGAAGTATGGCGTTGCCTCCTAGGGCTACTACGACTCTCTTGCTCATTGGACATCCTCCGTTCAAAGTTGAATTTAATTTTTATGTGCCTCGGCTCTGTGGAGCCGTCGGTCTCGGTTTTCTAGGTATAAATCTGCCTCTCCCGGGGTCGCAGCACAGAGCTCCGTTCCCGAAGACCACCTCTCCTCTGGATATAGTGGTCAGGACCTTGCCCTGGATCTCCATGCCCTCGTAGGGGGAGAAATCGACGTTCATGTGCAGATCCTCCGCCCTCACCGTCCACTTTGCCGACGGGTCGAAGATGACTAAGTCACCGTCGTATCCCGGGACTATCCTGCCCTTTCCGGTCAGACCGTAACGGTCCGCCGGAGCCTGGGACGTTATGAGGGGCAGATGCTCCACCGGTATGAGGCCCTTCAGGACCCCCTGATATACCAGCGGCAACAGAAGCTCGACCCCTGGGAGGCCGTAGGGCAGGTCGGAGAAAGACCCTTTCCACGTCTTCTGGGCCCTGGTGAAGGGACAGTGGTCTGTGGCGACGAAGTCCAGCACCCCTGAGCTCAGTAAGCTCCAGAGGGCCTGACGGTCCCGGTTCGACCTCAGCGCCGGACTGGCGGAGTAAAGGTGTCCGTCGGGCCGGTCGTAGACCTCGTCGGTGAGGAAAAGGTACTGTGGACAGGTCTCGCCGGTTATATCCACTCCTCGCCTCCGGGCCAGGTCTATACGGCTCGCCCCAAGGCCAGAGCTGACGTGGACCACGTGGACCGACGCCCCTGTGGCCTCGCCGTAGAAGGCCACCTGATCTATGGCGGCCCCCTCGCAGGTGTCGGGCCTGGTCCTGGCTAGGGCCCTCATGGACCCCTTCTGCTCCTCCGACAGCTCCGACGTGAGTACCCTTATAAGCTCGTCGTCCTCGGCGTGGACCACCGCCACAGCCCCGAGTTCGGCTATCTTCGAGAAGCACCTGAACAGGGTTCCTCCGTCGGACCTCCTGCCTGAGTCGCCGTAGGCGGTGAAGAACTTGAAGCTGGTGATTCCCCGTTCCACAGCCTGGGCGATCTGCTCCTCTTTGCCGGGACGCCATCCTATGACCTCGCAGTGGAAGCTGTAGTCGGCGACGGCGGGACGGGCGGTCTCCAGGCGAGACTCTAGGTCCTCAACCAGTGCGGTTTCGTGGCTTCCTACTGTGAAGTCCACCACCGTGGTAACCCCTCCGGCCAGGGCCGCACCGGTACCGGATAAAAAGTCGTCGCTGGAGCGATCCCCCCGGACCGGGAGATCAAGGTGGACGTGGGCGTCGACGACGCCAGGGAGAACCATAAGCCCTTGAGCGTTCAGCTCCTGCCGTCCTTTGAGCTTTTTACCTAAGGCGGCTATTTTGCCGTTTTCCAGGGCTATATCCGCAAATAACGGCCCTGAAGCGGTTATTATCATACCATCTTTGACCACAAGATCATACACTAAAAATCACCTCCGTGGGAAGTTGAGTTTATGATTTTTGATATTATCGCCGCTCTTTTTCGTAAGGGACGCCCAGCGTGGCGGGGACGTTGAAGTTGCTCCTGGCCACCGTCGCCACTATGGTCAGGATATAGGGTATGGCTATAAGGAACTCGTTCGGGACCAAGGTTATGCCGGAGGTCTGAAGCTGGATCGCCACGGCGTCGGCTAGGCCGAAGACCATGGCTCCCACGAAGACCCCCATAGGATTCCAGTTGCCCAGGAAACATATGGCGAAGGCTATCCATCCCCGTCCACCGATAATATCGTTGGTGTACATCCCCAGAAAGGCCAGGGAGTAGAAGGCTCCAGCCAGACCGTCGACGGCCCCTGCCACCAGCAGTGTCCTGAACCGAACCTTGTCCACGTCGATCCCCGCAGCCTCAACCGCCTCGGGGTTCTCGCCGGTGGAGCGGAGGATCAGGCCGAGCTGAGTTTTATAGAGAACCCAGTACCCCAGAGGTATCAAAGCCCAGGCGAGGTAGGTCAGAGGGCTTTGGGTGAACAGAGCCTTGCCCAGCACCGGTATGGAGGACAGCAGGGGAATGGCCATGGGCCTTATGGGCTCCAAAGTCAGAGGCAGGAGGGGAACTCCGAAGATCACCCTGTAGAGGTATATGCCAAGCCCCGCCGCGAGGATGTTCAGCGCCGTCCCTGTGACTATCTGGTGTTGCTTCAGCCTGACGGTGAAAAGGCCGTAGACCGCCGCAACTGCGACCCCGACCGCCATGGCGGCGACAAGGCCCAGGAGGATACTTCCGCTTGAGTAGGCCACCACGAAACCGCTCCAGGCCCCCAGCAGGAAGATCCCCTCTATAGCTATGACCATCACCCCGGTCCGTTCGGCGTAGACCTCCGCCAGTCCGCCGAGGAGCAGCGGCGTGCTCATCTGTAAGGCTCCGGCTATAAGCCCGGTGATGACCATCATCTCCGATCTCCCCCTTTCTTGAGAGCCCTTTTGCTGGCGGCAGCGGAGAGGGCTGACTGAGCTGCGTAGGACAGTATCACAGAGAGCATGACAAATCCCTCCATGATCCCTATTATGCTGGATGGAACCCCGGAGGTCTGGACCGCCAGGTTCCCTCCCACCTGAAGGGCCCCGAAAAGGATCGAGGCGAGGACGATCCCCAGGGGATGGGCGTTGCCCAGTATGGCTATGCCGATGCCCTCGGCCCCTATCATGGGGCTGAAACCCTGGACGAGCATGTGCTGCATACCGTTGACCTCGGTGAACCCGGCCAGGCCCGCAAAGGCGCCGCTTATGGCGAAAACCGCCACGAAGATGCCGCCGGAGTTTATGCCAGCGTATCTAGCGGCGTCCCGGTTCATGCCGACGGCCCTGATCCTGTAACCCAAAGAGGTCCTCCAGAGGATAAACCAGGCCAGGAGCGCCGCCGCCAGTGCCAGGACGAAGCCCCAATGCAGCCTGGTTTTCGGGATAAGGGCCGGTATCCAACCGGCGTCGGCGATAACGTCGGTCTGAGGGTATTCGCCCTTGACCTCCCTGAGAGGGCCTCTCAATAGATAGTTCATGATCGCCAGCGCCACGTAGGTGGACATCATGCTGATCAGGAACTCGTTTGCGTTGAACCTGGCCTTGGCTAAGCCAACCAAAGAGGCCCACAGGCATCCCATCAAGGCGGCACCCAGGGCGCACAGAGGTAGGACCACCAGAGGCGAGCTGTCCCCCATGGAGATGGCTACCCAGGCGGCGGCCACGGACCCCAGGTAGAACTGACCTTGGGCCCCTATGTTGAACAGGTTGGCCCTGAAGGCGAAGCCGAAGGCCAGCCCGGTGAGTATCAAAGGGGTCGCCTTGGCGAATATGTCCGCCACGTTGTATTCGTCCCTGAAAGCCATGGATAGGATCTTTCCGTAGACCGATAGGGGGTTGGCCCCCAGCAGGGTCATCATCAGGCCGCTCGCCGCCAGCCCCACCGCCACAGACAATATGGGCCAGGCCACCGCCCCAAGGGCCGCACCCTTACGATCAGCCATGATGAACCTCCTCCACCCCTGCCATCAGAAGGCCTATTCTGTCCACGTCCATGTCACTCCGGTCCAGGACGTCCAGTATTCTCCCACCGTATATGACCCCTACTCGGTCGGAAAGGGTCAGTACCTCCGAAAGCTCCGTCGATATGAGAAGAATGGCCTTTCCCTTGGACCTCTCCTCCATCAGGACCGAGTGGACGTAGTCCGCCGCCCCTAGGTCCAGTCCCCTTATGGGCTGGACGGCAACCAAAAGGCTGGATCCAAGGCCGATCTCCCTGGCTATGACCACCTTCTGCTGGTTTCCGCCGGAGAGGGCCTTCGCCTTTGTGGATGGGGACGGAGCCTTTATGGAGAACCTGCCCACAAGGGCCGCTCCGTGTTCCCCTATGGAGCCGCCGTCCATCACGCCGGACCTGAAATAAGGCCTGTCGCCGCTGTTTTTGAGTATAAAGTTCTCCTCCACCGACATATCCAGGACCAGACCGTCTTTATGTCTATCCGCCGGTATGTAGCCGACGCCGGAGGCAATTATTTCCTTCACCGATAGGCCGGTGATATCCCTGCCGTTGAGGGTTATAGATCCATCAACCGGGGCCCTCAGGCCGCAGATGGCCTCAGCGAGCTCCTGCTGTCCGTTTCCGCTTACCCCCGCTATGCCGAATATCTCCCCTCTGCCAACTGTCAGAGAAAGTCCGTTCAGGGCGATAGAGCCCCTGTCGTCCTTCACAGTGAGGTCCAGCACCGAAAGCACCGGCTCCCCGGGAAGGCCCTCCCTGTGGCCGGACACCAGCTCAAGGTCCCTTCCGACCATCATCCTCGCCAGCTCCCTCTCGCTGGATTCGGCGGTCGACACCGATCCTACGACCTTTCCCGCCCTCATCACGGTGACCGAGTCGGCCATGGCCATGACCTCCCCCAGCTTATGGGTTATGAGGATCACCGAGTTGCCCTGGGAGGTGAACTCCCTGACGAACTCGCCGAGCCTCTCGGTCTCCTGAGGGGTCAAGACCGCCGTAGGCTCGTCCATTATGAGTATTCTGGCCTTCCTGTAGAGGGCCTTTACTATCTCCACCCTCTGCTGCATCCCCACAGGAAGCTGTCCCACCTTGCCGTAGGGGTCGACCTCAAGGCCGTACCGCGAACCTAGCTCCCTCAGCTCCGAGGAGACCCTCTCCAGATCGAGACGATCCATAGAGGATCCTAGCCCTAGGACGACGTTCTCCGCCACCGAATGGACCGGCACCAGGCTGAAATGCTGGTGTATCATGCCTATCCCCAGAGCCATGGCGTCCTGAGGGGAATCTATCCTCACCGATGAGCCGTCCACCAGGATCTTCCCCTGATCCTGCCGGTACATGCCGTACAGTATCCTCATCAGGGTGGTCTTTCCGGCTCCGTTCTCCCCTAAAAGAGCCAGCACCTCCCCCTTTTTCACCGATATATGCACGTCCTCGTTCGCCACGGTCCCGGGGAAGTACTTGGTTATCCCCTTCAGCTCCACCGCTGGAACCCCGTCAGGTTCCTGTCCTTTCATGTAAAGCCCTCCTCCACCTACAAAAAAGGCCGGGAGAGGGCGAGCCCGTCCCGGCCGGTAACGTTAATCCAGAGACTCAGGGAACTGAGAGGCGAAGTAAAGCACGTTGCCGTTGGAGATGGCCTCCTCGGCCTGCTTCACGTATCCTCTGACCTCCTCGGAGACCTGGTCGGTGTAGGCGACCTTGACGATGCCCTCGGCGACTCCCGCTCCGTTGACCTCAGGGGCAAGGGTTCCTTCCATGAACTTCTCGAGAGTCCAGGTGTACATGGCGGCGAAGTCGAAGTAAACGCTGGCCACCACCGTGCCCTTGGCTATGTCGTTTTGGTTGCTGGCGAAGCCGACGAACTTGACTCCCTTCTCCTTGGCTGCCTGTATGGCTCCCAGGCCGACCTGGTTGGCGTAGAAGAAAAGGACGTCCGCTCCCTTGTCTATCATGGAGGTGGCCATCTGCTTGCCAAGGGCCACATCGCTCCAGGAGTTGGCGTAGGCCCTGTTAGCGGAGACCTCGGGGCTACCTATCCTGACACCGTACTCGTAGGTGTTCATGAGGCGGACCATAAGCTTGTTGGGGAATCCTCCAACCATCCCTATTTTTCCGGTCTTTGTGGTGAACCCGGCTATTATCCCAGCCAGGTAGCTGGCCTCGTATTCCTTGGGGAGGACGGGACGGACGTTAGGTCCGTTGGAGACCATCCCGTTGACCACGCAGAAAACGCTGTCAGGGTATTTGGAGGCGACCCTGTTGGCGGCCTCGTCGAACTGGGTTCCCGCCGCCATTATGAGGTCGTAACCTCTCTCGGCGTAGTTTCTGAAGGTCGACTCGTAATCGCTCGCCTGTACGTTCTCGACGTATTCCATGGATGTTCCCAGCTTTTCGTTGCAGGCCAGAAGCCCTGCGTAGTTTGTGGCGTTCCAACTCTGGTCGTTTATGGGACCAGGGAGCACCAGAACGATTTTGTAGTCACCTGGTTTTTTGTCCGACGCCATACCTGGGACCACACCGATAAGAGCCACACATGCCGCTAGCACCAACGATACAAACGCTTTCTTCGTGTTCATCTTTTTCCCTCCTTCGATTTGAAAAAACGGGGCCAGGGGAGACGGGCAAGCCCCCCTCCCCTTAAGCTTAAATTGAAAACATCGCTAAAAACTCTGACCCTCGGAGAGATCGTTCCGACGGAGCCCATTCGAGCCCGTATACTCGACCTGCCGTCGTGTAGTCGAATGGGGCGACAGGACGTCGCCCCAAGCCGAGGGGGCACAGGACGTGCCCTCCGAGGCGGTTCGTACGGAACAGGCAGGTCGAGTATACGATTGGGCGAGACAGGGCGTAGGCGGAACGGTCTCTCCGAGGGGACTCAAAGCAGAGTTTTTAGATATGCTCTTTAAATCTATCTTCCTCTGCCGCCCATGGTCAGAGCCATGACCGCCTTGGCGGTGTGGAGCCTGTTCTCGGCCTCGTCGTAGATTATGGAGTTAGGGCCGTCTATGACGCAGTCCTCGACCTCGTTCTTGCGGTCCGCCGGAAGGGCGTGCATGTACATACAGTCCCTGTCCGCCAGAGCGAACCGATCGGCGGTACACTTCCAGCCCTTGTTGGCCTCGAGGCCAGCGTCCACCACATCGGTGCTGGGGTTCTTGACCCAGGATCCCCAGTTCTTCGGGATGACCACGTCGGCGTCCTTGTAGGCCTCCTCCTGGTCGTGGGTGATCCTGAAGGAGCCGCCGGTGTGGTCGGCGTACTTCTTGGCCTTCTCTATGACCCACTCGGGAAGGTCGTATCCCTCGGGGTAGGCCAAAGTCACGTCCATGCCGTAACGGGGGAACAGAAGGCTCTGCGTCAGAGGCACCGAGATAGGTTTCTTATGGGTCGTCGCGTAGGCCCATATGATGGAGACCTTGAGGTTTTTCAGGTTTCCGCCCCTCTTCTCCTGGATGGTCATCAGGTCCGCCAGGCCCTGCATCGGGTGATAGAGATCGTCCTGGAGGTTGAGGATCGGCACGGCAGAGTGTTTGGCCATATCCCGGAGATAGGCGTTTCCTATACCCCAGAAGCAGTTACGGCAGGCTATGGCGTGGCCCATCCTGGAGAGTATGACGGCGGTGTCCTTGGCGACCTCACCGTGGGACACCTGCATGGTGCTGGTGTCCAGGAAGTGAGCGTGACCGCCGAGCTGGGTGATGCCCGCCTCCATGGAGTTTCTGGTCCTGGTGGACTGCTCGAAGAACATCAGGAATACCGTCTGGTAGGGCAGGTAGGGAGTGGGCTTGTTCATGGCGAAGTCCCTTTTGAGGTCCTTGGAGACCTCGAGAAGAGTATCTATCTCCTCCTTGGTCCACTCGTCCAGGGTGATAAAGTCTCTGCCGCGGAATACGCTGTTCATCTTTAAAAAACCCCTTTCAATCCATATAATTTAGTCTAAAAATAAAAACCTCTAAAAACGCTCATCCTCGGAGAGACCGTTCCGACGGAGCCCAGAGCCCGTATACTCGACATGCCGTTGTGTAGTACGAATGTGGCAACAAGACGTCGCCCCAAGCCGAGGGGGCACAGGACGTGCCCTCCGAGGCGGTTCGTACGGAACAGGCAGGTCGAGCATACGGTTGGGCCAGGGCGTAGGCGGAACGATCTCTCCGAGAGTCCACCACAAAGCGGTCGGAGACTAGCCTATTTCTGCCCTTCTACGTACAGCCCAGGGATGACGGCGTACATGGCGGCACAGGTGACAAGGTGGCTCTTCCAGGTCTTCTCGTTGGGGGCGTGGGCCTCCTCCTCGTTGCCCGGGCCAAAGCCTATGACCGGAATGCCGTGTCTGCCCATTATGGAGACCCCGTTGGTGGAGAAGGTCCACTTGTCCACGACAGGCTCCTTGTCGAACAGATGGCGGTAGCTCTCTATAAGGGCCTGACAGGCCGGATGGTCCTCCTCGACCTTCCAGGCAGGGAAGTAGCAGTCGGTGGGGTAGACCAGGCCGGTCCATGACGGCCTCTCGTAGGTATAGAGAGACACCTCCGCCTTTCCCTCCTTGACCGCCGGGAGGTTTCTGACCTCCTGGAGGGCTCCCTCCCAGGTCTCTCCCCAGGTGAGCCGACGGTCGATGGAGATGGTGCATCCGTCGGCCACAGCGCAACGAGAGGGCGATTTATGGAAGATCTGTGATATGGTCAGGCTTCCCTTGCCCAGGAACTCGTCGTCCCCAAGGTTCTCGTGGAGGGCCCTGAGCTCGGTGATGATGGGGGCCATTTTGTATATGGCGTTCTCCCCTCTCTCAGGGGCGGAGCCGTGACAGCTTATGCCCTTGGTCTCCACCTTTATCTCCATCCTGCCCCTCTGACCACGGTAGATCCGGCAGCTTGTGGGCTCGGTGCTGACGACGAACTCGGGGCGGATACCGTCCTCCTCGATAATGTACTGCCAGCAGAGGCCGTCGCAGTCCTCCTCCTGGACCGTTCCTGTGACCAAAAGTGTGTAGTCGTCCTCCAGGCCCAGGTCCTTGATGATCTTTCCGGCGTAGACCATGGCCGCCATGCCGCCCTCCTGGTCGCTGGCGCCCCTTCCCCCTATGACGTCCCCTTCCTCCATGCCTTTATAGGGGTCGAACTCCCAGTTCTTTATCTCCCCTATGCCGACTGTGTCGATGTGGGCGTCCATAGCGATAAGGTGTTTGCCGTGTCCGACGTAGCCCAGGACGTTGCCCATCGGGTCTATCTCGACCTTGTCGAATCCGACCTTCTCCATCTCCTCCTTGATCCTGTTTATGACGCCCTCCTCCTCGCAGCTCTCGCTGGGGATGGCTATCATGTCCCTGAGGAAGCGGGTCATGTCCTCTTTGTACTCCTCCGCCTTTGCCAGAACCTGCTCAAAAGGGATTTTCATCGCACAATACATCTCCTTTTTTAAAGTAAAATCAACCTAAAAGCCCCATCGCCTTTGGAAGGGCGAGAGGGATGGCGGGAACGAAGGTAATGAGCAGAAGCACCATCACCTCGACGATAATAAAGGGCCATATCTCCTTGCTTATCTGCTCAAGACTCAGCTTGCTTATGCCACAGGCCACGAAGAGACAGGCTCCCACCGGAGGGGTCATGAGGGCTATGTTCAGTGCCAGCACCATGATTATCCCGAAGTGAAGGGGATGGTACCCTAACTGCACCGCCAGAGGGTGAAGGATGGGCCCGAGTATTATGAGGGCCGCAGCGATATCCATAAACATCCCCACCACCATAAGCATAACCAGAATTAATCCCATGATTATGTAGCGGTTATCGCTGATGCTGAGCATGAAGTTTGCCACCTTCATAGGTATCTGCTCCATGGTCAGGACCCATCCCAGTATGGAGGCCGCCGCTATCACCAAGAACACCACTCCCGTGGTGCGGGCCATCTTCAGGAATATAGGCAGAAGCTCTTTGAGGGTGAGGTTCCTGTACACAAAGAAGCCGAGAACCATGGCGTAGGCGACTGCTACAGCCGCCGCCTCTGTGGGGGTAAACATCCCCGAGAGGATCCCCCCTAGGATGATAAGGGGCATCAGAAGAGCCACGGTGGCGTCTTTCAGCCCTATGACCATCTCTTTAAAGGTCGCCCTCTTCTCTCCTACGGGGTAACCTCTTTTTTTCGATATCCGAGCGGTCATTATCATAAGGGCCACTCCGAGGAGAAGTCCCGGCACCAGCCCCGTCATGAAGAGCCCCGCGATGGAAACCTGCATGAAGGCCCCGTATATGACCATTATGTTCGACGGCGGTATGGTGGGACCTATGATAGATGAAGCGGCGGTTATAGCTGCGGAGAAGTCTTTATCGTATCCCTCGTCCACCATGGCCGGTATGAGCATAGAGCCTATGGCTGCGGTGTCGCTGACAGCCGCCCCGGTGATTCCTGCGAAGAAGATGGAGGCCACTATGTTGGCGTGGGCCAGACCTCCCTGTAGGTGCCCAACCAATATATTGCTGAATTTAACCAACCTCTGGGTTATGCCCGTCTTGTTCATTATCTCCCCTGCGAGGATAAAAAAGGGCATAGCCATCAGAGTGAACATATCCACCCCTGCGAAGTATCTTTGAGGGACCAGGTTTAAAATGGCCCCTCCCCCCATCTGCTCCATTCCCAACAGAGCAGCCACTCCGAGGACAAAGCCTATGGGCATCCCGACGACTATGAGTATGGCGAAGGTCGCTCCCAAAAATCCGGTCATATAAAATCCCCCTTCGCCTCGATCAGAAGTCGAGGCCTTCCTCTCTCTTGACGGCGTCCACCAGCTCCTCGGACATCAGTATGTCGTCTAAGTTCTTTCTGCGGACGTCCAGGACCATCTTGCAGCCCAGCATGACCATACACACCAAAGCGCTTACCGGTACCGCCATGAGCCACCACTCCATGGTGGTGTTCAACCCGGTCGCGATCTGGTACTTTCCCCTCTCGGCCATCCTGAATCCGTAAACCACCAGAACGTAGAGGAAGTACATTATCAGACAGTTTGAGGCGAAAACCACGAGTTTAGCCAAAAGCCTTGGGAGCTTTTTTATAAACATGGTGACACCGACGTGCTCCTGTCTCCATATACAGAGCCCCACCGATAGCAGGGCCATCCATATCATCACGTATCTGGAAAATTCCTCGCTCCATCCCAGGGGAGACCTCAGTACGTAGCAAAAAAACACCCCCGCCAGCACCGATACGGTCATGACCACCGATAGAATTAGTACCGGTATCTCTAAAAAACGCTCCAACCCGTCACCTAGGCGCTGGGCCAGGGAGAAGATCCCCTGGCCTGCGCTCTTCTTTCCGTCGGTCATAAGCCCGTCCCCTTGAGGACTAGTTGACCGGGTTTATCTCTGCCACAGCCTCGTCGATGGCCTTGAGGTAGAGGTCCGCTATCTCGATGCCCTTGTCTCCGAAGTTCTCCTTTATGAAGGCCATGGCGGAGTCTTTGCCCATCGCCCTGAACTTCTCCATAGCCTCAGGTGTCGGGGTGTTGACCTTCATTCCCTTCTCTATGATGGTGGGAAGGCCTTTGTCCGACCCCTCTATTATCCTGTTGAGCCCACGGCCAGCCACTATGGCGGTCATGGCGGAGGAGTTTACGACGTCCTTCTCGTTGTCGGTGAGGTCGTTCCAGAACTCGTCGTTCATAACCCAGCAATAGGTGCTGTAGATGTGGTTGGTGAGGGTGAGGTACTTCTGAACCTCGAAGAGCTTCCCAAGGAGCACTATGGGAAGGGGGTTGTGCTGTCCGTCAGCAACGCCGGTCTGGAGGGCGGTGTAGACCTCAGCCCAGGCTATGGGGGTGGCGGCGGCACCGTAGGTCTTCATGAGGTTCTGGTGGGTCGGAAGGGTCATTGTCCTCATCTTAAGCCCCTTCATGTCGTCCACGGTCTCGATGGGTCTTTTGCTGTTGGAGAGCTGGAAGAAGCCGCCGGCCTCGCCGAATCCCAGCACCCTGAAGCCCGTAGCCTGACGGATGTCCTCTTTAAGGTAGTCGCCGAAGGAGCCGTCGAAGACCTTCCATGCCACGGCATAGTTAGGGACGGCGAAGGGTATGTCCAGCACACCGTAGAGGGGATAGAAGGGGGCCATTCCACCGGCGGAGGATATATAGCTCTGGACCACGCCGATCTTGACCTGCTCCATGGTCTCCCTCTCGTTTCCCAGCTGCCCAGCTGGGAAAAGGGTGACCTGGACCGATCCGTTGGTGCCGGCCTCGACCATGCTCTTGAACACCGCCGCCATGGCTCCTGTGGCGTTCTCGAAGGGCTGTTGTGGGTTCAGGTGAGCCAGTTTAAGCACCTTCGGCCCCGCCATGGCGGAGGTCGTAAGGGCAAACACCAGTGCCATCGCTACGATCATAGTTTTACGGTTCATTCTCATATTCCTCCTTTTATAGGTGAATTTCTCTAACTGTACTCTGGAGAACCACAGGGGAACACAATAGGAATCTCTAAAAAAGCACGCTCCAGTCTCCTCGGAGAGACCGTTCCGACGAAGCCCCTTCGAGCCCGTATACTCGACCTGCCGTTGTGTAGTACGAATGGGGCGACAGGACGTCGCCTCAAGCCGAGGGGGCACAGGACGTGCCCTCCGAGGCGGTTCGTACGGAACAGGCAGGTCGAGTATACGCCCGGGCGAGACAAGGGCGCAGGCGGAACGGTCTCTCCGAGGAATGTGTTTTTAGAGATTCCAAAATATCACCTCCTTAGCAACCGCCCTCCCAGTCCGACGACCGTCTTGTCCCTGACCGACAGCTTTCCACCTACCCAGACGAAAGGTATGCCCTCCCCGATCCTGTCGGGATGGCCGTAGTCAGCCATGTTAGCCATGGCATCCATGTCCAGGGCAACCAGGTCCGCCTTTTTGCCGACCTGGATAGTTCCTCTGTCGGAAAGACCCATCCTGGTCGCTGGCCTCGAGGACAGCTTGTTCACCGCCTCCGGCAGGGAGAGTTTTCCTCCCTTCACGTAATCCCCAAGGACCCTGTAGGAACAGCCGAAGGTCCTGGGGTGAGGGCAGGGAGAGTAAAGGCCGTCGGTCCCGAACATCTGGAGCGGGTGAGCCATGATCCCCTCCACCATTTCGTCGGAGGTGATAAAGTCAATCATGGTCAACGCCTTCCCCTCCTCAGACAGGAGATAAAAGAACGAGTCGAAGGGATCCTCTCCCCTCATCCTGCCTATCTCCTCCAAGCTTTTACCCAGGTATGGCCGATGTTCCTCCCTCTGAGCGGAGGTCAGGTAGATGCCGCCCCAACCGACCAGAGAGTGTACACCGTCCCAGCCATCCGGGTTCTCCATCTCCTCCTTTATGATGGATCTATCTACTTTATCACAGAGAGATCGCCTTAGCAGGCTAAAATCTAAGCCCATCCATCTAGGGGGCAACAGGCTGTACAGAGACGTGGAGCCAGCTGAGTAGGGATATTGGTCGAAGGCGACGTCCACCCCAGAGTCGACCGCCGATCCTATTCTGCCCAACACCGCCTCCAACTTGTGAGCGTTTCGTCTACCCCCTATCTTGAGGTGGGATATCTGTAGCCTGGCTCCGGTCCTCTCGGCGGGAGACAGGATCTCCTCAAGGGAATCGAGAATACCGTCGCCCTCGCTACGCTGATGAACCGAGACCAGCCCTCCTCGGGCCGCAACCACGGAGAAAAGGGCCTCGAGCTCCCTGCCGTCGCAGTAGCAACAGGGGTCATAAAAAAGCCCTGTGGAGAGGCCAAATGCCCCGGCCTCTATGGCCTGATCGAGCAACATAGCCATCTGGGATAGGTCCTCCGCCGTGGCCGACTGACATGACCTCTCTCCCATAACGAAACGCCTGAGGGGGCCATGAGGAACTAAAAGTCCCAGGTCAAGACCGAAGTTCATAGAGCCCAGATGGTCCAGCAGCTCGGGAAAGGAGCTCCAAGGCCAGTCCTGGGGCCCAAGGCCCAGTATCCCTGATACCTCTTTGGCCAGATCGACCCTTCCTTCGTGGCGAACCGGGGCAAGTCCCACCCCGCAGTTGCCCCCCAGCTCGGTAGTGTAGCCCTGAAGGAGCTTAGGGTAGAGCCCAGGGTCCACCATGGCCCGGAGCTCCGAGTGTCCGTGGATGTCGACGAATCCAGGGACCAGATGCAGACCATCTATGTCGACAATCTCCCTGGAGGAGCCAAGATCATGGCCTATGGCCGCTATCTCACCACCCAGAATCGCCACATCGGCACGAAATGGATCGGAGCCAAGGCCGTCCACGATAAAAGCACCGTTGAATACGACGTCAAACAAAACAATACCTTCTTAATTTTTTCGATATACGCCCTCTTTCGGAGAAGCTAAAAGAGGGCGTAGTGGCTGATCTTTACTGATCTATTTTACGAGGCCAACCTTATCGTTGAACTCCTCTATCTTTTCGTCTATTTTGTCCGCCATATCCCTTATCTCGCCCCAGTAGCGGTCGGCGTCGTACCACTGGGCGTCCAGCTCCTCCATCGTTTTGCCCTGCTGCTCGATCCAGGTGTAGTACTTGAGGTCGTGTACCCTCTTTCTGTCCCTGTAGGAGAGCTCCTGCATGTAGTCCACCGAGAGGCCCATGGCGTGCTGGTGGTAGTCGATGGCGGCGTCCATCTCTCCGTAGGGGCCGAACTCCTCCTCCATCTCGGTGAGACGGGAGTTGTACAGCTCCATAGAGTCGGTGAGCACTGTGACCAGCACGTCCTTCTCTGTGAGCTCGTAGTATTTGGCCATCTTTATGCAGGAGATTATGTTGGCTGCGCCGGATATACCGACCAGATCGAGCTGCTCCACCAGATCCTCGGAAACGCCCTGCTTCTTGAGGTATTCTTTGCCTGCTGGCTCGTTGAATAGCCTGATCCAGGCCATAGAGTCGTTGTCGTCCACGTCTACGATCATGTCGGTGTTCCTGACGTTGTGTACCCAAGGCACGTGCTTGTCGCCGATGCCCTCTATCCTGTGAGCTCCCCATCCGTTCCAGAGAAGAGTCGGGCACTGAAGGGCCTCGGAGGCGGCGATAACGCTGGAGGGGTACAGCTTTTTGAGGTAGTCGCCACAGCCGATGGTCCCCGCCGATCCTGTCGTGAAGGCACATCCGAAGTAACGGTCGTCCTCTTTCATTGCATCCTTGAGCATCTCCTCTATGGCGTCACCGGTAACCTGGTAGTGCCACAGGTAGTTGCCCATCTCCTCGAACTGGTTGAATATGACCACGTTATCCCTGGTGTTTCTCAGCTCCCAGGTCTTATCGAAGATCTCCTTTACGTTGCTCTCCGATCCGGGAGTGGCTATGACCTCCCCTGCCACCTTCTTTAGCCACTCGAACCTCTCTTTGCTCATTCCCTCTGGGAGGATAGCGATGGACTCGCATCCCAGAAGCTGGGCGTTGTAGGCCCCTCCTCTACAGTAGTTGCCCGTCGAGGGCCATACTGCCTTCTGGTTTATAGGGTCGAACTGTCCCGTCACGAGCCTTGGGGCGAGACAGCCGAAGGTGGCTCCTACCTTGTGAGCTCCGGTGGGGAACCACTTTCCCACCAGCGCAAGTATGCGGGCCTTCACACCGGAGATAGACTGGGGAATCTCTATGTAGTTGACTCCGCTGTAAAGCCCCCCCTCCTTGACCGGCTCGTTCTTCCATGTGATCCTGAACAGGTTTAGAGGGTCGATGTCCCAGAGGCCGACGGACTTGAGCTTCTCCTGAATTTCCGCAGGGATTTTAGAGGGGTCCTTCATCTGGGCGAAGGTGGGGATAACTATGCCTTTTTCCCTGGCCCTGTCAATCGCGTTTTTCAGCTTGTCCTGATGAACCGTCAGATCGATCAAATTGTATGCCATATTCAAAAACACTCCCTTTAAGTATTTTTAAGCTCTAACCGCTCTGAACGAGTCGATATTTGGCTCGACGACGGTAGGAAGGCCTACCGCTTTTTTAGCGCTGACTATGTCCTTCAGGCCGTTTCCGGTAACCACGATAGCCACGGTCTCCTGACGGTCCAAAAGACCATCCTGGGCCATTCTCTTAAACCCGGCGAAGGCCGTGACTCCCGCAGGTTCGGCGAAAACTCCGGTGGTTCTGGCTAGCTCGGTCATAGCCTCCAGTATCTCCCTGTCCGATACGGTCACGGTGGTCCCGTCGCTGGACCTCACGGCGTTCAGGGCCTTGGCCCAGTTTCTGGGAGCTCCAACGGAGATGCTATCCGCCACGGTGTCCGCTGGTTGGAAGGTTACCCTTTTAGCACCGGACTCTATGGCCCTGTGGATCGGGCAGGCTCCCTCGGCCTGAACACCGGTGATTTTAGGCATACGATCTATGAGGCCGATCTGGAGAAGATCCCAGAAGCCTTTGTAGAGGCTGCTGATAATACAGCCGTCGCCTACCGACGTGATAACCCTGTCCGGTACCTGCCAGCCCAGCTGTTCCGCTATCTCTATGGCACAGGTCTTTTTGCCCTCGACGAGATAGGGGTTTATGGCGCAGTTTCGGTTATACCAACCGTTGGCCTCTATGGCCTCTATAGCCAGGTTTACCGTCTGCTCGTAGTCTCCCTTAACCAGAT
The DNA here is from genome assembly GCF_900177735.1 of Dethiosulfovibrio salsuginis. Classification (NCBI taxonomy): domain Bacteria; kingdom Thermotogati; phylum Synergistota; class Synergistia; order Synergistales; family Dethiosulfovibrionaceae; genus Dethiosulfovibrio; species Dethiosulfovibrio salsuginis. The sequence goes on from NZ_FXBB01000023.1 coordinate 36,867, forward strand.
AAACCTGGGCACCGTACACCAGAAGCTGGGTGACCTTGGCCTCAGGGGCGGATTCGGGGACGAAAATAACGCTGCTCAGCCCACCGACCGCAGCAAATCCCGCCAAAGAGCTGGCGGCGTTGCCGGTAGAGGCGCAGGCCACCACATCTCGACCTAGCTCTTTCGCCATGGCCACCGCCACAGCGCTGGCCCTGTCCTTATAGGAGGCGGTGGGATTTCTGCCGTCGTCTTTTATCGTGACCCGTCCTACCTCATATCGGTCTGCCAAAGATGGACTATCGTAGAGAGGGGTCCACCCCACCTGGAGGGACGGTATAGCGGCCATATCGGACACAGGGAGAAGAGGGAGATACCTCCACAGAGAACGGTCGGGATCGGCGGCCAGAGACTCCATTGGAAGCTGTTTTTTTACCTCCTCGTAGTCGTACAACACGTGCATCGTCCCGTCTATCCCACAATCGTCGCAGGTCATTACGTTAGAATCGGGATCGTATATCTTTCCGCAGAGGGAGCATTTAAGCTCAGTAGCCTTCCCCATAACGGAACTCCTCCTTTCGGGTCAGGATTTTTTCAGCTATCGCTCGATAACATTCACATCCCATAACCAGTTGATCTACATCTATATACTCGTCCACCACGTGGGCAAGCTCCCTCCTCGAGGGACCGAACACTATTGTAGGTATTCCCATCTCTCCGCCGTATATACACCCGTTTGTCCCAAAGCCCGATCTGTTGGAAAGAACGGCGTTCAGACCACAGGCCTTGACTCCATCCAGGACGGTGGATATAAAGGGGTGATCCTGATCTATCTGCCAGGCAGGGGCAAACCCCTCGGAACCGATCATGGCACCGGTGTAGCAATGACCGTCCCCTCTGTCCATGAAGACCTTAAACTCCAGATCTGGTGGGGTATTTACGGCCCTCAGAATGGACCTTATCTCCTCCAGAACCCCTTCTCCTGTCTCTCCCGGCAGGATTCGTCTGTCAAAGGTGGCACAGCACCTCACCGGCATGGTGGTTCTGGCGTCCAGAGGATAGGAGTGAAGGCTTGTTAGGGTCAGGGCCCCTTTTCCGAAAAAAGGGCTTTCCTTCGGGGAAAACCGCCGCCCTATCTCCGAGACCAGAGCAATCATAAACTCCGCGGAGCTTCTGTCCCCCATAGAACTGTGCTCCATACGGCCGGAGGTCTCCAGGACTATGGACGCACGACCTCTCTGTCCCCTCTCCACCGTCAACTCCGACGGCTCGCCGGAGATAACCCTATCGGGCCTTATCCTCTCGGCGACCAGCTTGGAGGCCGCCCTCTCGAAGGTCTCCTGATGGACCATAGCGGCCATAACCGCCTTCCCTTCGATCCCCTCAGGAGGGCACTGTTTTAGCCAGGCGAGGGCGGTGACCATAGCGGCCAAAATGCCTTTCTGGTCGGTGGCCCCTCTTCCGTATATCCTGCCTCTGTCGATCATGCCTCCAAAGGGATAGTTTCGCCACTCTCCAACGTCTCCGACCTCGGCGTGATCCATCTGTGACTCCATCAAAAGGGTTGGACCTGATCCTCCAAAATCGATGGTGCCTACGACGCTGCCGTAACCGTCCACGTAGACGTCCTCGTAACCTAAGGTGATCATCGCGGAGTGGACAAAACGAGCTATAGCCCCTTCTTCCCCGGAAGGGCTGGGGTGTCTTATAAGTTCCTGACACAGCTGTATCAGGTCGTCTCGTCTAGAAACATCCATGACGGCCACCTCCTGATCAAGCATACACCGAGAATAATTATGATCAACGGGATAAATTTTATAGTTTCCATCAGTTCACCCTATATATAAGCCAAGCCTATATAAAGTGATATAGTATGATGAAAAAAGCCTATCTGACAAAGGCAAACACGGAGGAGAGGATACAGGATGACCTTGCTTCATCAGCTAAAAACCTTCTGCGTGCTGGTTGAGGAGGGATCTTTCACCAGAGCGGCGGAAAAGCTATATCTTTCCCAACCATCGGTAAGCCAGCATATCTCTACGTTGGAAAAAGAGTACGACGTATCTCTGTTTAACCGAAGAGGCAGAAGGCTCTCCCTGACCCCTGAGGGGAACGCCCTCTACACCCTGGCTCTGGACGTGCTCAAAAGGTCCGAGGCTATTCCCGCCAGATTCAGGGAGATGCAGGCCATGAGGTACGGCAGGCTGGATCTGGGCGTATCCACCTACGTAGGCACCTCGGTTATCCCCCCTTTCGTGGCGGCCTTTCGCTCAATACACCCGGACGTCGCGATGACCTTACAGACCGGTAACGACCCTGACATACACAAAATGCTGCGACAAGGCGAAATAGAGATAGCCATACTGGAAGGTAACGCCAGGACCTTTAACGATAAAGACCTTAAGACTTTCGTGATAGGTCAAGACGACATCCTCCTGGTGGCCCCGGCAGATCATCCGTGGAGAGGCGGTCCGGGGATAACCCCGTCCAAGCTAAACGACGAACACCTGATACTTTACGAAAAGGATTGCTCTCTATGCCCTTTTATCCAAGAGTATTTGATGGAGCAGAGAATAGATCAACATAGAGGGACTTTCGTGAACAGCCGAGACGTGGCCAGAGCTCTGGTAAAAGCAGGGGCAGGCCTGGCTTTTATAAACAGAGGATCGGTAAAAGAGGACCTCCAATCGGGAAACCTGGTATCCATACCTATGGAGGGGCTTTCGGTTAAAAAACTGGACATAGTCTGTTTTTATCGTCAGTCCACTGGCCTTGGGTTTGCCGGCTGGGCTTTCAGAAGAATACTTGAGAAAGGTCAAAAATAGATAAAAGAGAGGGGTTTTAGATAAATGAAAAATGAAAAAATACTAACACTGCCAGACATATCTCAAACTACGGAGGACAGACTACGGGCTTACTGCGAGCTCTTAAGCCACTGGTCCTCGGAGAAGGTGAGGCTGACAGGACCTAAAGATAAAGAGACTATATGGAGTGACCATATTCAGGACTGTCTCTTTGCCCTATCCCTACTTCCTGAAAGAGGGAGGATTATCGACGTAGGGACCGGTGGAGGACTTCCAGGTGCCGCATGGGCTATTTGCAGGCCCGACCTTGAGGTATTTCTTCTCGATAGCCAGAGCAGAAAGACCAACGCCCTTGCATCTGTCATCGAGGCACTAGGGCTTAAAAACGTTCAGGTTCTCTGGGGAAGATCGGAGGAGATAGCTAAAACGGAGAGAGAGTCTTTCGACCTAGCCACCGCCAGAGGGGTCAGCGAGTTAGGTATCGTCGCAGAATACCTCTCGCCTCTGGTGGCCGTAGGAGGGACGGTCTTAGCCATAAAGGGACCGGGATACGTGGAAGAGATGGAGAAAATAGGCGGAAGATGGGATACCCTTGCTCTGGGGAAACCGGACATACAGGGCTACGTCAACGGAGAGAGACAGGGTTTTTTGATCTCTATGGTAAAAACAGGCCCATGTCCCGATAGATTCCCTAGAAAGCCAGGAAAAGCGGAAAAAACACCTTGGTGGGAGGATAAAAAATGATAACTATCGCTGTTACAAACCAAAAAGGAGGGGTCGCCAAGACCACCAGCTCGGTAAACCTGGCGGCAGAGCTTGGAGCTATGGGGAAGAAAGTCTTGGTCGTCGACGCCGACCCCCAGGGAAACTGCTCCAGCGGGTTGGGACAGGACAGAGAGGGTTCCCCTGAAAGCCTCTACGATATACTGATAGATGGCAAAGAGGCTCAATCTATCGTCAGGGAAACCCCCTGGGAAGGGGTATCGCTGATACCGGCGAACATAAACCTCGCGGGAGCGGAGGTGGAACTCTCCTCCGCCATAAGCAGGGAATCGAGACTGAAAAACGCCCTTGACGGCGTCAAAGACAGGTTTGACGTAGCAATTATAGACTGCCCTCCATCTCTGGGCCTACTGACCATAAACGCCCTTGTAGGGGCGAATCGAACCATAGTCCCGATCCAGTGCGAGTATTACGCACTTGAGGGAGTGGGACAGCTGGTCAGGACCATCGAACTGGTAAAACAGTATCTAAACCCCGATCTCAAGCTGGATGGGATAGTCATGACAATGTTCGACAGCAGGACCAGACTGGCCAACGACGTGGTGGCGGAGGTCAGGGAGAGTTTCGGAGACAAGGTCTTTGACGCCGTAATACCTAGAAACGTGGCGTTGTCGGAGGCCCCAAGCTACGGGAAGCCTATAAGGTATTATCAGGAAAACTGCAAAGGCGCTCAGGCCTACAGGGACCTTGCTGAGGAGGTGAACAGGAAATGGGTCAAAAAAGATCTTTAGGGAAGGGCTTAGGAGCTCTACTTCCCCAAGGTAAGGTTGAAGCAGAGGAACTACTGCTGACGGAGATCGTCCCCAATCCCGATCAGCCTCGAAAGATATTCCCTCATGAGGCTCTGGAGGAGCTGGCCCAATCGATACAAAACCACGGGATCATACAGCCTATACTCATCAAGGTTAAGGACGGCCAAAATACCATAGTGGCAGGAGAGAGAAGATGGAGAGCCGCTTCTCTGGCGGGACTGGAAAAGGCACCGGTCAGATACTTTCACGGAACAGATGAAGAGATACTGGAGGTCTCACTTATAGAGAATCTCCAGCGGGAGGATCTCTCCCCTTTAGAGATCGCCAGCTCCCTACAGGAAATGATAAAAAAACTCAACCTAACGCAGGAGGAGGCCGCCGCAAAGGTCGGTTGGAGCAGATCGGCGGTGGCAAATAAGATAAGGCTTCTGAACCTGCCTCCTCTCTCCAGAGATCTCCTGGAACAGGGTCACATATCCGAAGGCCACGGCAGACTGCTGTTGTCCCTCAAGGACAACGACAAAATCGACAAAATCGCCTCCCGCTGCGCACAGCTGGAGTGGTCGGTAAAGGACCTAGAAAGGCATCTAAAGACGGAAAAGAGGGAGACACCCCCACCTAGACCCCAGATCCCTGATTGGGGAAGACCTTTTAGGGACAGAAAAATCGAGGTGGCTCAGAGAGAGAGCAGAGGGAAGGTAAACATAACCATATCGGGGCTCACGAAAGAACAAGCCCAGGCAATAGGGGAAATACTGTCTCAGGCTGGAGACAGGTTATTTCCCGGGGAATAACCTGTCTCCATGAAAAGCGACTCTATTCAGGACCTGCTGCTCTTCGGGAAGATAATATCCATAGCACTCCTGTTTTGCGGGTACATACTGATGGGCCTTTATATAGGTAAAGAGCTAACCCTTAAAGGCGGCCCTAGTTGGGGAACCTCCGCAGGAGCTATGCTGGGAACTTTAATCGGAGGGTTTCACGGCACATGGGCCATAAGGGACATACTGAAAAAAAGGGGCAAGAGGTTTCCCTAAAAGGCACCTCTAGAAACTCTAATCCTCGGAGAGATCGTTCCGACGGAGCCCAGAGCCCCTATACTCGACATGCCGTTGTGTAGTACGAATGGGGCGACAGGACGTCGCCCCAAGCCGAGGGGGGCACAGGACGTGCCCTCCGAGGCGGTTCGTACGGAACAGGCAGGTCGAGTATACGATTGGGCGAAACAGGGCGTAGGCGGGACGGTCTCTCCGAGTGGACTCGAAGGTGAGTTTCTAGAGATACCCTAAAGTATTTTCCGGGAAATAAACCACACAGAGAGGTGGAACTTATCGATGAAAGACATATTTGCACCGTGGAGAATATCCTATATCCAGTCCACCGACAAACCGTCGGGGTGTATCTTCTGTGCCTTTCCTGAACAGGACAGAGACGAGGAAAACCTGATACTACATCGAGGAGAACGCTCGTTTGTCATACTAAACAGA
>NZ_FXBB01000024.1 GCF_900177735.1 Dethiosulfovibrio salsuginis
CGCTGGACCTGATTCCACAGTCTCCGCTTTTATAGTCGGTTCGGATGCCGTGGACTCGGCCTTAACCGCCGTTTCCATTTCCGCCTGCCCTGGGACCTGTGACTGTGGCTCTGCCGCAACCGGAGCTGGCTGAGCGGCCTCCGGCTTTGCCGAAGGTGCTACCTCGCCGCTTTGGACGGGGGCCTTTACCGGAGAGCCCGTCTCTGCCGACTTGGGCTTTGTCGGTACCCCTTGGGGTTCCGTCGAGGGGTAGGCCCTTGGAACCACCCGATCCGGTTCTAAAGGATCGGTCTCAGCGGTTATCTCGGAGACCAAGGGCTGATCCTTCTGAACCGCTGGGCCTGATCCTGCGGTCTCCGTTTTTATCGTTTGCTCCGATGCCGTGGACTCGGCTTTAACCGCCGTTTCTATCGTCTCCATCTCTGCCTGCCCTGGGACCTGTTGCTCTGTGGCTACCGCTTTATGGATTACCGGCCCTAGCAGGGAGCTCAGCAGGTCGTCGATCTGGGAGCTGGATATGTCCTCTACGTTTATCTCAGCGTTGCCGTCGGCTAAAGAGGCGTCGCTATCGCCTTCAGCGGTTCCTTCCACCTTTGAGGCGACCATAGTTCTATCGCCGTCCTCTAATGGAGTGGCAAAGGAGGGCATTTTAAGACGTCCGCCTTTCGAGGCCGTGGAGAGAAGGTCTGAAAGCAGGGACGCCACCGTCTCCGGCCCCTCTTCAGGTCGAGTTTTTTGAGCTTCCTCTGGGACTTCCGCCTGTTGGGCAGAGGTGTTGTAAAGAAGGCTCTCGAAACGACCATGGCCCTCACCTTTTGCTTTCGGCGATGAGGGCACGATCCTTTCGGTTTCGTCTGCATTAGGTAAAGCAAAAAGCCTGTCCGCTCCGATGAGCATGGCTGAACCACCTACCGTTCTCTATTTTGCCAGCTGTTCCGTCAGCCACGCTGCCTTGGTCGCGTCCATGCGTCCTAGGATTCCCGCTGCCTCGTCTTCCGGAAGGGATCTGAGCATCCTTACCGCCAGTTCAGGATTGAGGTTTTCCACTATCTTCGCCGCCCGCCTGGCGGATATTTCCTGATAGGTCCGCACCACTCGATCGAAGATCTCCTGTTCGCTCTGAGAGAGCTCTTCGCCCGGGACCTCCGCCTCTTTGGCGGCCAGCTCTTCCTCCGCTTTAGCTATAGCAGACCCTCTTTCCATCAGGTCCGAGGAGAGCACCCCTAGCTTTGAGCTGAGCTCGTTGAGATCCACTTCCCGCTGGGCGAGGAGATCCTCCCACTGGCGAAGCTCGAAGATTCTCCGCTCCTCTACCGTCATGGTGTAGACCGGAGGTATGTCCAGAAGCTCTACGAGTTTTTCGCCTACGTAGGGGAGTTTAGGGGCCATGGAGAACACCATAGGTCTGGCGTCCCAGATTCCGCTGAGGTGGAGTCCCGCCAGAGACGCAGGAAAGGCCATCAGGAGGAATAGCAGAAAAAGCCGTTTTCGACTCTTTTTGCTTTTTTCCTTTTCTTTTTTTATGGCAGCTTTATCCTCCGCCGGTGTTGTCGTCTCTTTATTTCGTTCCTCCGCCACCAGGTCCCCTCCTATCCGTTATACAGTTTCAAAACTTTTTTCACGTAGGCCTCTGTCTCTTTGAAGGGAGGTATGCCTCCGTATTTGTCGACCCGACCTGGACCTGCGTTGTAGGCGGCCAGGGTTTTCTCCAGGTCTCCTGAATATTTCTCGGACAGTTGGGCTAGGTACTTGACGCCACCTTCGACGTTCTGCACTGGGTCTTTAGGATCAACTGCGAGCATCCTCGCGGTCCCGGGCATGAGCTGCATAAGTCCCATAGCGCCTTTTGGAGAGACTGCGTCGGGCCTCCAGGCGGATTCAACCGATATGACCGAACGGACCAGTTTTTCGTCCACTCCATACCTGGAGGATATCTCCTCTATGGCCGAGTTTAGGTCGTTATCTCCCGGCGATAGCCTGCTTCTTAAGACACTGGCTTTGCCGGAGATAGGGACCTCCGGCTTTATCACAGAGGTAGCTGAGGTCTCCTTGGTTTTAGCGGCTTTCGCTAGTTCCTCTTCAAAGGTCTCTTTTGGGACAGAGGGGGTGCCGTATATCCGGCGATGGATGGAGGTGATTCGGTCCATAGCCTGTCTCATTCCGCTGAAATCCGGTCCGGTCATCCTTGTCACTGGAGGTTCCCTCCTTCTCTGTTTTTACGGTCGTGGAGGATTCCCGCCATGTCGTCCACCACGATCTGATCCCGTCGATTCATTTCCTTTTCCCACTGGAGTATCATCTGCTCCAGGTACATTTCCACTTTGCGGACGTCTTTGTGTCTTTCCACCAAGATGGCCTCGACCTGATCTATCCTTTTTCTCAGGTGAAAGATCTCCACGATGCCCTCTTTTATGTGGTCTTCCGTTCGGGATATGTCTTCGCTGCTGATGCGGAGTTCGTCTATGGTGACCTGTCCCTGGGCGACCTGGGAGAATCGGTCCATGTAGAGCTGTTTTTCGTCTCTCAGTTTTTTGAGTTTATCTATGAGGGCGTTTTCCTGGGCCCTTAGGTCGGCCATCTGCTTTTGAATCAGATCTCTGGCCATTTCTCGGGCCTTGAGGATCCGCCTGAACCGGCCTATCCTCTCCCTCATTGTCTAGGCCTTTTTCGTCGGTGCTATGGCCGAAAGCACCTTAGAGGATTCGTCGAAAGAGGCACTTTCGTTCATCCCCTGCCTTAGAAAATCCTCCACCTGAGGGAGGTTATCCAGGGCCCAGTCCGCTTTTGGGTTGGAGCCTTTGTGGTAGGCCCCGATGGTGAGAAGGTCCTCGGTCTCGGCGTAACGGGCCAGCACCTCTCTGAGCCTTCCGGCCCCTTCGAGGTGACTCTTTTCAACTATAGAGGGCATTACCCTGCTGACGCTGTTGAGTATGTCTATGCAGGGGTAGAAGTTTCGAGCGGCTATCTTTCGGGATAGCACTACGTGGCCGTCGAGAATTCCTCTGACGGTGTCGGCGACAGGCTCGTTCATGTCGTCCCCTTCGACTAAAACGGTGTATATGCCGGTGATGCTGCCTCTGTAGCCCGCCCCCGCCCTCTCCAGCAGCCTTGGCAGTATGGCGAAGACCGAGGGGGTGTAGCCTCTGGTGGCAGGAGGCTCCCCTACCGCTAGGCCCACTTCCCTCTGGGCGTAGGCCACTCGAGTTACCGAGTCCATCATCAGGAGGACGTCTTTGCCCTGGTCTCTGAAGTATTCCGCCACCGCTGTGGCGGTGAAGGCCGCTTTTAACCTTACCAGAGGAGGCTGATCTGAGGTGGCTATAATTACTACCGATCTCTTTAAGCCCTCCGGGCCTAAATCCCTCTCGATGAACTCCCGAACCTCTCGGCCTCTTTCGCCTACCAGCCCTATGACGTTTATCTCCGCCTCGGTATTTCGGGCCATCATGCCGAGCAAGGTGCTTTTTCCAACTCCAGATCCGGCGAAAATTCCTATTCTCTGCCCTCTTCCTAATGTGAGAACTCCGTCAACCGCTTTGACCCCCACAGGCAGAGGCTCGGTGATGTTCTGTCTTTTGAGGGGGTGGGGAGGGGCGGCGTAGAGGGGGTAGAATTCGCTGGATCCCACCGGGCCTTTGTCGTCCATAGGGCGGCCCAGTCCGTCCAGGATGCGGCCTAAGAGGCCAGGACCGACGTTTACCCCCAGAGGACGGCCCATAGAGACCACCTCACAGCCTGGACCTATGTCTCTGAGCTCCCCTAGAGGCATCAGGAGGACTCGGTCGTCCCTGAAGCCGACCACCTCCGCCTCCAGGTTGTGCTTGCCCTTTCGGAACCTTATGTCACACAGGTCTCCGACCCGGACGTCTGGCCCTTTTGACTCTATGACCAGACCTACGACTTTGGAGACCCGTCCGTTTATCCTGACGAAGTCTACCTGAGATATTCGAGAGTCCAGAGAGTCCCAGAGGGACCTGAAATCGGTGGCTTCATTCACGGTTTTTTCCCTCCGTAAGGACCGCCTCTACCTCGGTGCTTATCTGCTCCAGCTGGGTTCGCCAGCGGGCGTCGTATATACCGAGGCCTGTCTCCACGATGCAGCTTCCTTTGTCCACTTCGTCGTCGGCCATGAACTCTATGTTTCTGACCCCTCTGACAAGCTCCCCGAAGTTGCCCCTCTGGGCCTCTATGGCGTCTAGGTCCTCGGGGTTGAGGTAGACCCTTATGTCCTCTTTTTCGCTGGCCCTGGAGAGGAGGTTTTTAAACAGCCTGAGGGCCGCCTCCTGATCGAAGGCGACCTCTCTGACCAGAAGACGGGAGAGCACTTTCTGCCAAAGCCTTATGAGCCTGTAGGGGTTGGCCGCCAGGAGCTGCTCCAGGTCCTTCTGGATCTGGTCGTGGACGGTGTTTAAGATCTCCACCGAGCCGGAGAGCTCTTTCTCCAGTTCCGCCCTGATCTCCGCCTCCAGTTCCGACCTTCCCAGCGTGAAGCCCTCTTCTTTTCCGGCGGCGAAGCCCTCGGCGTGGCCTTGTTCGACCGCCGCCTGTCTGTCTTTTTCCGATTGCTCCAAAAAGGCTTCCATCTGCTTTTTCTGGCTATCCCTGTCCGCTTCCATTCGAGCTTCGATGTTCCCTATTCGAGACTGGGAGTCTTTAAGCTGCTTTTCCAGCTGAGCACAGGAGCTCTTCCATCGGTCTAACTCCTGTCGGAGAAGGTCCTCCTGAGAGGGCTCCTGGAGCTCGTCTTCCGGGAGAAGTTCCTCCGGCGAGGGCTCCGGTGGGGCTCCTATACGGACGGCGTCGGTCAGCACCCTCGCCGCCCTTATGAGCCGTTGGCGTCCAAGATCAGACAATCAGCTCTTCCTCTCCGCCTCGGGCTATAACGATCTCTCCGGCGTCCTCCAGGGCACGGACGACGTTGACGATCTTCTGCTGAGCTTCCTCTACGTCCCGCACTCGAACGGGCCCCATGTACTGCATGTCTTCGGTGAGCATATCCGCCGCCCTCTGGGACATGTTTTTGGTGAATTTGGTCTTGAGGTCCTCGGTGGCCCCTTTGAGGGCCAGCCCAAGGTCTTTCATCTCCACCTCTCGAAGCACCCTCTGGATGGAGCGGTCGTCCAGGCCGGAGATGTCCTCGAAGACGAACAGTCTCCGCTTGATCTCCTCCGCCAGCTCGGGGTCGTTTTCCTCGAGGTTTTCCATGATGTTTCTCTCGGTGCCTCGGTCCACCCGGTTGATGATCTCCACCACCGAGTCGATTCCGCCGGCCATGGTGAAGTCCTGGCCTATGACGGTGCTGAACTTTCTCTCCAGAACTCTTTCGACCTCTCTGAGCACCTCCGGGGTTATACGGTCCATCTTGGCTATACGCTTTGTGACCTCCGCCTGCATGGTGGCGGAGAGACGACCTATTACCGCCGAAGCCTGTTCAGGGGTAAGGTAAGAGAGTATCAGTGCGATGGTCTGAGGATGTTCTCCCTGGATAAAGCTTATGAGCTGCTGAGGATCGCTGTGCTTCATGAAGTCGAAAGGGCGAACCTGGAGGCTGGCGGTTATCCGGGACAGAAGGCTCTGGGCCCTCTCCGGCCCTAAGGCCTTCTCCAGAACCTCTCTGGCGTAGTCCACCCCTCCCTGGGCCATGTATTCCCTGGCGAGGATGAGCTCCTGGGCCTCTTTTAAGACCGCCATTCTCTGGTCCGACGATACCTTTCGGAGGTTGGCTATCTCCAGGGTCAGTATCTCTATGCTGGTCTCGTCGAGATGCTTATAGGACTGAGACGCCACCTCGTTTCCCAGGGTGACCATGAGGATGGCTCCTTTTTGTTTTCCCTTCATCTGCACTCTAGACGACGTGTCTTTGGCCAAGTGAATCCCTCCTAGGCTAGTCTTCCACTATCCACTCCCGAACGAAGGCGGCAAATTCCTCCGGGTTGTTGAGAGCGTAGTTCCTGATCTGCTCCTCCAGCACCGCCATCTCCCCCTGTCCTTCAAGCATTCCAGGGGACGTGAGAAGGTCCTGAAGGCTGGGGACTTTGCCTGCGTCGTCGGTCTTTCTGGCGGCGTCCAGGAGACGCTGTTTTCGACGCTTTTGGTACCACAGATAGGAGCCGATGCCTAAAAGGACCAGGAGTATTATGAGGACCGCCAGTATGACTATCATCCTCTGACGCTGCTCCGCCGCCAGCTGTTCCGCCATGCGGTCCGCCAGGGTGGTGGAGAACTTCATTGACTGGATGGCTATCTGGTCTCCTCTTTCGGCGCTGAAGCCTACCGCCGGAGCGACCAGAGCCCTTATGTCCTCAAGCTGTTCTGCGGTGAGATCTCCGTCCACCAGTACCGATGCGGTGAGCCGTCTGACCGACCCAGGTGTCTCTACGCTTTCCGATTCGTGGGTGGTTATCTCGTAGTTTGTGGTGGTCTCCGCTTTGTTGTACTCACCTGAGCCAGATCCGTTGGTGGCGATAGCGTAGCCCGGGATGTTGGTGGTGGTGCCTGGAGCTCCTCCCGCAGGGCCTCCGGTGCCTACGTAGCTTTCCTCCATGTTCTGCTGGCTTCTGATCACCCCTTTGCCCGTTGGGCCGGGGATGAACTGTTTGGAGGCGTTTCTCTTTTTGTCCAGATCGAGGTCCACTTTTATCCTGACGACGACGCTTCCTGGACCGAAGACCCGCTCCAGCATGGCTCGGACTTTCCGCTCCATCTCCCTTTCGTGCTGTCTCTCCAGCTCTCTTTGTACCGAGGAGACGGTTCTGGTGGTTCCGTCGGTGTATATGAACATATCGTCCTCTAACATGTCGGAGAGGACGTTTCCATCGGTGTCCACCACCGACACGTCGTCGGGGACGAGACCCTCTACGCTGTGGCTGACTAGGTGTACTATGGCCTTTATATGCTCCGGGTTTATGGAGGTGCCTTTTTTGAGCCTGATAAGCACCGAGGCGGTAGCGGGCTGTTGCTGCTCCAGAAAGAGCTGAGGCTGAGGGAGGACTATGTTGACCCTGGCGTAGTCCACCGCGTCTATCTGGGTCACCGTCCTGGCAAGCTCTCCCTCCAGGGCCCGGACGTAGGCGATTTTCTGCTGAAATTCGCTCATGCCCATTTTGGAGTCGTCGAAGAGCTCGTAGCCCTTTACCCCTCCTTTAGGGAGGCCTTCTCTGGCCAGTTCAAGCCTCACCTCGTAAACTCTGTCCTTAGGCAAGAGTATGGCGTTTGCCGCTGGGTCCAGCTTGTAGGGTATTTTGTTTTCCTTGAGGTAGGCGGCTATGGAGGCTTCGTCCCTTATCTCCAGGCCGGAGAAAAGGGGCTCCCAGCTTTCACTGCCCGATAGGGCCACTACCGCCACCAATCCCAAAAAGACAGCACCGGTGACCCCCACCAGAGTGAGCTTCTGCCACTTCAGGAGGGACGACCAAAACAGGGCTAACTTTTCTTTTGCGTCGGAAAAACGGTCCATAGGGGAAAACTAAACGGGCATCCGGCCAAGTTGCTGATAGGCGTCTACCAGCTTGTCTCGGACCTGGACCATAAGCCGGAAGGCCAGCTCAGCCTTCTGCACCGATCCGACGACTTCCGATACGTCGTCTACGTCTCCTAGAGCCAGTCTCTGAACCATAACGTCCGCCTCTATCTGCATGTCGTTTACCCCGATAACCGCTTCTTTGAGGACATCCTCAAAGGGCTTTACCGGGGCGGTTTTATGCCTAACCTCTCGCCCCAGGTCAAACCCCTGAGCACCGACCTTAGCAAGATCTAATCTAACGCCATCCAATTTAAAACTCCTCCGATCCTTGATCTGTCTGAGAGAAAGATATTACCGGGTTTTATTGTATCATGTCACCGATAAACGGTAGGTATATTGGTCCTAGGGAGATTATATAGATACTGATCCTTTGGACTCAAAAGCGAAAATAGCCACCTCTTAGGGCGGCTATTCCGTCTTTTGCTATGGGTTTTAGAGCTGATTCAGGATCTGAACTTTTTTAACCATGACGTAGGTCCGTCCGCTGCCCAAGGAGGACCTCAGTTCACCGGCTACCCATATGGGGGTGTTCTCCTCCTGCTTCTCCAGCCATTGGATGACCTCAGGATCAAAGGCCCTCATCCGAAGGAAATCTACTCTGTTGCTGCCATCCATGTCCCGATACTCTCTCTTAAGGGAGAACTCGGTGTACTTGCCTAAACGGTTCTCCCCGCAGGAATCCCCTTTGATAAAGTGAAGAACCCCCGAAAGGTAGACGTCATTGACCAGTTTTTCCATCCTTTTTCCTCCTCAGCTATTCGTCATAGACTTACCGTCCTCCGCCTTTCGGCGCTCCATTCTCCTACCTACAAGATACCATATGTGCGGCGGTAAGAGCAAACAATGCCGCTATATCAGCACAGAGCTTTTTCCATTACCGAGCTGAGGTGGCGACTGAAGGCCGCTGGATCCTTTAGGGCTCCACCTTCCGCCAGAAGTGCCTGTCCGTACAGGACGTGACAGAAGGGGATCAGGCTCCCTTTATCTTCCTCCATCAGGGAGGTCATTTTCTTGAGGACCTGGTGAGATAGGTTTATCTCCAGGATTCTCTTGACCTCCGGGACGTCTTTGCCCATGGCTTTCATTATCCTCTCCATCTGAGGGGTCATGTCGTCCTCATCGCCTACGATACAGGCAGGAGAGGATTTGAGCCTGGAGGATATTTTCACGTCTTTAACGGTGTCCTTCAGGGTCTCTTTTATGAAGCTCAGCAGGGAGGTCCCGTCCTCTTCAGGCTCTTCCTTGGGCTCCGATGCTCCCTGAGAGGCCGATTTGAAGGATTTTTCGCCGAAACGAGCCCCTTGGACCCATATTTCATCCACCGGGTCCGCCAGGAGTAGAACCTCCTCACCGGCCTCAAGAAGTGCCTCTAGGTGGGGGGAGTTCCTGAGAATTTCCACCGACGGTCCGGTGATGTAGTGGATGTCCTCCTGATCGGCCTTCATTCTGGAGATATATTCTTCCAAGGTGGTCAGATCCTGCCCTGCGGTTGATGAGAAGAGGCAGAGTTTTTTTATCGCATCTCCGTTTCCGTCGTCCTGGGCGAGCCCTTCCTTTAGGACCGTGCCGAACTCTCGCCAGAAGGTCAGATACCTGTCTCTGTCGTCGGAGAGGATCTTTTTGAGGGACTGAAGGACCTTTCTGGTCACTCCCTTTTTTATGGCCCTTACCTGTCTGTCCTGCTGGAGTATCTCCCTTGAGACGTTAAGAGAGAGATCCTCCGAGTCGACCACCCCTCTGATGAATCGGAGGTAGCTGGGAACGATGTCCTTACAGTCCTCCATTATCAGGATCCTTTTGACGTAGAGGTTTACGCCGGAGGTGCCGTCCCTCATGAAAAGGTCGTAAGGAGCCTGAGAGGGTATAAACAGGAGGCCGTGCATCTGGGACATTCCCTCGGTGGTGAACACTATCCTCTCGAGAGGGTCTTTCCAGTCGTGGGCCACATGGCGATAGAACTGGCGATATTCTTCCTCCGATACCTGATCCTCGGGCTTCATCCAGAGGGCTTTCATGGAGTTAAGGGTCTGGTCCTCAAGGACGGTCCCGCTCTCCTCTGCCTTAGGTTTTTCCACCTGCATTTTTATGGGGTAGGAGACGAAGTCGGAGTAAGACCGAACTATGTCCTGGATCACCCACTGGGAGGTGTAGTCCTTCAGGCCGTTTTCCGGGTCCGCCTCTTTTAGCTTTAAGGTAACCGTGGTCCCGCAGGTGGGCCTGTCGGCCTCCTCAAGGGTGTAGGTTCCATCCCCTGAGGACTCCCATCTCCAGCCTTTTTCCTCTCCCGCTTTCCTGGTGAGAAGAGTGACCCTGTCGGCCACCATAAAGGCGGAGTAGAATCCGACGCCGAACTGGCCTATGAGCATCTCCGCAGGATCTCCCTCTCTACGCTCTTTCAGCCTTTCGAGGAACTCTCTGGTTCCCGATTTGGCTATAGTGCCTATGTAGGCGATTATCTCATCTTTGGTCATACCTATTCCGTTGTCGGAGATCGAGAGGTTTCGGTCCTGCTGATCCCTGACTATACGGATGAAAGGATCCCCCGCCACCTCAGCGAGGTCGGGGTCGGTGAGAGACTGAAGGTGGAGCTTATCCAGAGCGTCCGATGCGTTAGAGATGAGCTCCCGGAGAAAAACGTCTTTGTTTGAGTAAACCGAGTAGATCATCATGTCCAGGATCTGTTTTGCCTCGGTCTCAAAGCTGTAGGTTTCTTTCACGACACTCATCGTGGCTATTCCTCCTCCTGTTTTCGTTTTTTAAATTCTCTGCAACTCTTTTTTGAAGGTGCTCTTGTATCCCATGATCTTCCTTACGTAGCGGGTTCCCGAGGTGCCTAGATATCGGTGGAGAGCTTTGTCCATGTTTCCACCGCTGTCGTTTAGGTATCTTGACAGTATCCAGGTTCCAACTAGTATGTTGTTTCTCGGGACCATCAGGTCGTTTAAGGTCTTTATCCAGGGGAATTTTGCTGCTATGGATTTTTTATGTACATTCCAGTTTATCTGCATAAGGCCGTGGGCGTATCTGGACCGGGCGTTAGGCCTTACGGTGGACTCTTTTACGATCATAGCGGCTATAAGGGCCGGATCGTTTATTCCGAACTGGGCACAGGCCTCCATTATGTAACCGGCGTACTGGATTCCCGCTGAGGTAGACACCTCTTTGTTATATCGCTGGAATCCTTTAGCTATGGCCTTTAGCCTTTCGTCGGGCTTTGGCTCAGCCCTTTTCGCTACCGTGTAGGACGATCTGTACTGGTTTCTTATGTACTCGTCCAGTACCTTAGCTTTCTCCACATGGCTCTGAGCTAGCCCCGAGGGGGCAAAGATCAGCACCAGAAGCAAGGATAAAGCCAGGGCGGGGGGGGATTTTACAGCCACGCTCATCACTCTCCAGTTCCGTCGTTTTTCCGAGTAAAGCAGCTCCGGTTCCTGCATAGCTAAAGGGAACCTCTAAAAACTACCCTTCGAGTCCCCTCGAAGAGACCGTCCCGCCTGCGCCCTGTTTCGCCCAGGCGTATACTCGACCTGCCTGTTCCGTACGAACCGCCTCGGAGGGCACGTCCTGTGCCCCCTCGGCTTGGGGCGACGTCCTGTCGCCCCATTCGACTACACGACGGCAGGTCGAGTATACGGGCTCAAATGGGCTCCGTCGAAACGATCTCTCCGAGGATTAGAGTTTTTAGAGGTGCTCTAAAGCAAAACCGATGGCACTAAAAAGCTAAGAACTCCATACAAATCATGTAGCCAGGACAGAGATACGTCAACACGGAAAATAAATTAGAATACCTAGGGTAAAAGCGAGTATATAGCTTTCCCTTAGGACTTTGAAGCCTTGGAAGGACAATTTTACAAGACCAAAGCATTGCCATCAAGGCCACAGGGGGGACAAAAAGAGAGCCCTGGATTTTAGGGCTCTCCGTAAGACCGATGGATCACCCTTTCAGTATATCGAGGGCGTTGTTCCACATGTTTTTAGCCGAGTCGGTCACAGCTAAGTTGGCCTCGTAGGCTCGGCTAGCTACCATCATGTCCGCCATTTCCCTGACTACGCTGACGTTAGGCATAGACACATAGCCCTCGTCGTTAGAGTCGGGATGATCGGGCTGATAGACCAGCCTAGGGGCGGAGGATTCGTCTTTAGCGATCTCCGCTACTTTGACCCCTCCTTTGACCTTGCCGTCGCTGCCTATTTCGTCCAGTATCTGCTGAAAAACCGGAACCCGCCTGAGGTAAGGGCCCCCTTCAGGGGTTCTGGTGGTGTTGACGTTGGCCAAGTTCTGGGAGATGGTGTCCATCCAGAGCCTGTGGGCGGTCAGCGATGTTCCCGCTACGTCTATGGTGCTAAAGACTTTCATCATCGTCCTCCTATGGCGGTTTTATAGATCGAGACTTTTTTGGTGAGAAATCTGGTCATGCCGGTGTATCCCAACCTGGCCTCGGTCATTTTTGCCATCTCTATCTCCGGGTCGACGTTGTTTCTGTCCAGCCTATAGAGCTGATCGATTATTCGATCCTCTCTGGGAACCACGTCCTCGGTGCTTTTGGCGTGAGTGGACATATGCTTAGGGTCCGTTGACGCCATAGGCAACCGGTCAGGGCCGTTTATGACGTCGTTTAACTGGTCCTCGAAGGAGACCTCCCGTCTGGCGTAGCCAGGGGTGTTGACGTTAGCCAGGTTCTGACCGACAGCCCTGAACCTGTGGGACAGGCCCTGAAGGTCTTTTTCCATGATTTTCCATGTTTTATCGAACAAAAAAACCACCTCCGGTCAGAGAGCTTCTGGCTAAGAGAGAGTTACTCTTCCTCCTCCTGGGAGAACTCCAGCCCAAGCTCCTCTATAAACAGGGGACTGAGAACCTTTATAAAGGTACCTTTCATTCCCAGGCTCCTGCTCTCTATTATACCCGCACTTTCCAGTTTGCGAAGGGCATTTACGATCACGCTTCTGGTTACTCCTACCCTGTCGGCGACTTTGCTGGCGATGACGACGCCCTCGTAGGATCCAAGTTCACGGATGATGTGCTTGATGGATTCGACTTCCGAGTAGGAAAGGGCTCTCATGGCCATCTGGACGACCAGTCTCTCCCTGGCTCTCTCCTCTATGACTTTGGTCCTGTCGTGAAGTATCTCTATTCCAACCAGGGTTGCCAGGTATTCGGCCATTACGAAGTCCTTGGTGTGGAAGGTGTCGCCAAAGCGGACGAGCATGAGGGTTCCAAGACGCTCGGCGGCTCCGTAGATAGGCACGAAAAGGGCGTCTTTCTCAGGGCCTTCCTCTTTATCCTTAGGATCGTCGAAAATATAGGCGTCAGGCTTGCTCATGAGGGTCTCTCTCTGCTGGTTGAGCCTCTCCATGAAGCTCTCAGGCATGTAGCCTTTCTCCAGGAAAGCCGCTATGGCCTCGGAGTGATACTGGCTGACCCAGGAGTAACCCATTATCTGGCCCTCTCTGCTCAATATGTAGACGTTAGCGGTGGAGAACTCCCCTAGGAGCTTCGCCAGCTTGCTGTAGTCCGGCTTGGTTCCCTCTCTCCTGCTCTGAAGAGCCCTGCCTACTAGCCTGGTCTTTTCAAGCAAATCCTGCATTTCGTCCGCACAGCTTACTACATTAGTCTTTATATCTTCCACGTAAAACCCTCCTTGATTTTCCTTGCTTTCACTAAAGCAGGTATCTTCTTACGTCGCTGTCTTTTACGAGAGGACCGAGCTTATCCTGGACCATCGATCGATCCAGAGTGAGGGTCTCTCCCTGTCTCTCTGGAGCGGAAAAGCTTATTTCCTCCAGAAGCTGCTCTATCATGGTATGGAGCCGCCTGGCCCCTATGTTTTCCATTTCGGCGTTCATTCTCTCCGCCAGAGAGGCTATTTCGTCCACTCCGTCGTCGGTGAACACCAGTTTTACCTTTTCAGTTCCCAGCAAAGCCTCGTACTGCTGGAGCAGGCTGTGGTGGGGTTCGGTTAGTATCCTGGAGAGCTGGCCTTTGTCCAGAGGTTCGAGCTCGACCCTTATGGGGAACCTTCCCTGAAGCTCTGGGACCAGGTCCGAGGGCTTGGTCTGATGGAACGCTCCGGCCGCAATGAAGAGTATGTGGTCCGTGGAGACCTGGCCGTGTTTGGTCTGTACCGTGCAACCCTCTACCACCGGAAGGAGGTCCCTCTGGACTCCGTCACGGCTGACGTCGTGGCCTCCTGAGGATCCTTTTGAGACTATTTTGTCTATCTCGTCGATAAAGACGATACCCTCTTCCTGGGCTTTTTCGAGCCCAAGCCTGGTGGCGGCCTCTCCGTCTATGAGTTTTTCCGCTTCCTCTCCCTGAAGGACCCTGAGGGCGTCTTTGACCTTCATGGTTCGCCGTTTTTTCTTTTTAGGCATGAGGCCCCCCAGCATTTCGCCGATGTTCATGCCCATTTCGTCCATGCCCATTCCGCCCATCATAGGGATACCGAGCTGGTGGCTCTCCTGGACCTCTATCTCCACTTCCCGATCGTCCAGCTTGCCCTGGGCCAGGAGGTCCATGAGCTTGGACCTGGTGGACTCCCTCATACGGTCTTCCTCCGGCGTCTCGGGCTCGGCGTCCTGTTGGTCACCGCTAAGGCCTTTCATGACGCTCATGAAGGTCGGGATACCGCCGCCTTGGGGCTTTCTGGAGGGGACCAAAAAGTCTATAACCCTCTCTCTGGCCTTCTCCATGGCGGGCTCCTGAACGTCTTCGAGCATCTTCTTTCGGACCATCTGAATGGACATCTCAACCAGGTCTCGAATCATCGATTCGACGTCTCGGCCCACGTAGCCTACCTCGGTGAACTTAGTGGCCTCCACCTTGACGAAAGGGGCGTTCACTAGCTCCGCCAGGCGACGGGCGATCTCGGTTTTACCTACCCCAGTAGGCCCTACCATGAGGATGTTTTTAGGGGATATCTCCCTTGCGAGTTCGGGCTCCAGCAGTCTCCGTCTCATTCTGTTTCTGAGGGCTACAGCGACCGCCCTTTTGGCTCTGTCCTGACCTACTATGTAGCGGTCAAGGTATTTGACTATCGCCGAGGGGATCAGGGAGTTTCCGTTTAAAGGCATCACCGTAGCACCTCCATGGATATAACGTCGTCGGTGTAGATACAGATACTGGCGGCGATCCCCAGGGATTTTTTGGCTATGATGTCGACGGTCCAGTCGCTGCATTCGAGGTATGCCCTGGCCGCCGCAAGGGCGTAGGCCGCCCCGGAGCCGATGGCCGCAGCGTCGTGCTCGGGCTCTATTATGTCTCCCGCACCGGAGAGGAGGATCGTATGCTGTCTGTCGGCCACCAGCATCATGGCCTCCAGACGGCGAAGCATTCTGTCGGTTCTCCACTGCTTTCCCAGCTCTACCGCCGCCCTCATGAGGTTGCCGCTGTGCTCGTCGAGTTTTTTCTCGAAGAGCTCAAGCAAGGTCATGGCGTCGGCGGTGGATCCGGCGAAGCCGGCCAACACCGATCCACCGTGGAGTCGCCTCACCTTTACGGTATTGGATTTGATTATCTGGTTTCCTAAGGTCATCTGACCGTCTCCGGCCATGGCGACGGTGCTCCCTTTTCTGACGCAGAGTATCGTTGTTCCTTCAAACATCTTATCAACCTCCAGCCCTTGGATGGGCCGATTCATAGCTGGACCTCAGGTGCTGAGCGGTTATCCGAAGATATACCTGGGTTGTGGTGAGGTGCTCGTGCCCAAGCAGCTCCTGAACGACCCGAAGGGACGCTCCGCCCTCCAGGAGATGGGTGGCGAAGCTGTGCCTGAGAGAGTGAGGAGACACGTCGCTCAGACCCGCTCTGGCAGCCGCTTCCACAACGATTCTGTGGACGGTCCTGACGGTCAGGTGGCCGCCCCGCTTGCCTGGAAAGACAAAGTAATCGTTAGGGGACTGGGCCTTTATGCCCATCAACGCTTTTTGGGCCATAGAGCAGAATGGGACCGCCCTCTCTTTGGAGCCTTTTCCCATAACCTTGAGCCATCGCTCCTCGAGCTCTAGGTCCTCCCACTTGAGGGAGACCACCTCCGCTACCCTAAGTCCGCTTCCGTACATGAGCTCCAACAGGGCGCCGTTTCTAAGGCCCTGGTCGGAGTCGTATGCCATGTCTATGACCTTAAAAACCTCTTTCACCGATATAGCTCTAGGAAGTCTCTCGGAGATAGAGGGCCCCCGAACCCTGCTCGAGGGGTCTCTGTCTATGAGGCCCTCTTTTTTGAGGTGCTTCATCAGGCTTTTTACGGCGGAGAGCTTTCTGTTGACCGACGCCGGAGCAAATCCGTATCCTGAGAGGGTCCTTATGAAGCTCCTGATAAGGTTTATCTCCAGATCCTCGAGGAAGGGCTTTTCCTGGCCCTCCAGGTAGTCGGAGAACTGTACCAGATCCACGCCGTAATTTGTGACCGTATGGATAGAAGCACCAGAGCTTTGAATACGATGAATAAATCCATCTATAGCGTCACAAATATGAATACTCATTGCGGTATTGTACCACCCTGAAACAAATATGTACACCCATTCGGAAAAATCGAAAAAGGAGGGGTATCCCTCCTTTTTCGGTATCCATCGATCTAGGCGTGACGAGGAATGATACCACAAAACCCTACAATTGGGAATATTATCCGGTCAGATCCGAAACTATCCAGTGGTCCTCGAGGAGATAGGCCTCCATGGCTTTATCGGCTATCTCCGATACCGCCCGGCATCGCTCGGGCTTTTCTTTGATCTTGACGTTCAGCTTAGGGAATATCCCCAAGTTTACGTTGGTGGGCTGAAATTTTTTTACCGTGTCGTCCCCTAGCCTGTAGAGCAGCGAACCTAGAGCGGTTTCTCTAGGCCATTTCGGGAGAGGTCTGCCGGAGAGCTCCGCTGCGAAAGCCAGCGATGCCACCAACCCCATAGCTACGCTTTCGACGTAGCCCTCGACTCCCGTTATCTGTCCCGCTAGTCTCAGGTTTTCCCTCCCCTTCACCTTTAAAGAGCGATCCAAGACCTCCGGTGCGTTGACGTAGATGTTTCTATGCATAACGCCTTTTCGGACGAACTCGACTTTTTCAAGGCCAGGTATCAACCGAAAAACCCTCTCCTGCTCTCCCCATCGAAGGTTGGTCTGAAAGCCAACCATGTTGTACACCGTTCCTTCCGAGTTGTCTTGACGGAGCTGGACTACGGCGAAGAACCTTTTGTCGGTGACAGGGTGCTCCAGGCCTACAGGCTTTAGAGGGCCAAAGCGGAGGGTGTGGAGGCCCCTTTCAGCCAGGGCTTCCACAGGCATACAGCTCTCAAAGTAGGGTATTTTTCTCTCGAAGTCGTGCCTAGGGGCCCTCTCGGCGGACATGAGAGCCTCGTAGAAGGCTATATACTGCTCTTCGGTCATAGGGCAGTTTATGTAGTCTCCGCCCTCTTCCTCCGAGTAGCGATCCTTACGATAGGCTATTGACATGTCGATGGTGTCGGTGAGGACCAAGGGAGCAGCGGCATCGTAGAAAAACAGCGAGCTCTGACCGGTTATCTTGGCTAGCTCCAGGGCCAGAGGTTCGGCGGTCAGAGGACCGGTGGCCATTATCACCGGTCCGTCGGGAATAGCTTTGACTTCCTCGGCAACCACCTCTATGAGAGGATGATCTTTGATCCTCTCGGTGACGGTGCAGGCGAATCGGTCTCTGTCCACCGCCAGCGCCTTTCCTGCGGGCACCGAGGCCCCGTCGGCACAGTCCATTATAAGGCTCCCTAGCTTTCTTAGCTCCCTTTTGAGGATGCCTCCCGGGGTGGTCTCGGTGTCCCCTCCTAGGGAATTACTGCACACCAGTTCGGCGAAAAAATCGGTGTGGTGGGCGGGAGACCTGCTCTCGGGCCTCATCTCCATCAATTTCACCGGTATCCCCCTCTGGGCCAGCTGCCAGGCCGCTTCGCTTCCCGCCAGGCCAGCTCCTATCACAGTCGTCTTTTCCATCATTCCGCCCCTTTACGTCCACAGGAGGCGCAGATCGGGGTTTTAGACCGGCCCTTGAACTCCATATCTCCACCGCATTCGGGACATTTCTCCGCCGCTGGCCTGTTCCACGACACGTAATCGCAGTCAGGGTAGCGGGAACAGCCGTAGAAGGTCCTGCCCTTTTTGCTTTTCCTCTGGACGACTTCGCCGCCTTGGTCTTGGCCGCATTTAGGGCATATGACTCCCACTTTTTTCAGTATGGCCCTGGTGTATCGGCACTCAGGGTAGCCGGAGCAGGCTATAAACTCGCCGAAGCGACCTCTTTTTTTGACCAGGTCCTTGCCGCACTCGGGACAGCTTTCGCCGATAGGCTCAGGAGGTGGAGGGGGAATTTTAGGGGCTTTTTCCGCTTCCTCTATGGCTCTGGTGAAGGGCTCCCAGAAAAGGGAGACTACGTTGACCCAGTCCCTCTGCTGCTCCTCTATCAGGTCCAGCGATCCCTCCATGGTAGCGGTAAAGCCGGGGTTCACTATAGGGGAGACGCTCTCTCCGCCGAAGTGATCCAGGAGAAAGTCGTCGACGATCCTCCCTAAAGCGGTAGGGACCAGATGCCTATCGTCGTCTTTTTCCACGTAGGCCCTGTCGTAGAGGGTCTCGACTATAGAGGCGTACGTAGAGGGACGGCCCACACCTTCCTCCTCCAAGGTCTTTATAAGGCTGGCCTCGGAGAACCTAGCAGGGGGCTTTGTCTCTTTTCTCTCGGTCAACACATCGTCCACGGAGAGAGACTCGCCTTCTATCGCAGGGGATATCAGGTCGTCTTTAGAGTCTATAGGCCATATTTTCCCCCATCCGTCGAACCGCACCACCGCCCCTTTCTGTCTGAGGCCGTAGGGGCCGGAGAGGGCCTCCAGCACCGTGTTGTCTATCCTTGCCGGGGCCATCTGGGACGCTACGGTCCTCTTCCAGATCATGTCGTAGAGCCTAAACTGTTCTGGCGACAGGACTTCCCTAAGCCCTTCCGGTGCGAGAGAGGGATCGGTGGGCCTTATGGCCTCGTGGGCATCTTGGGATCTGCCGGAGGCGGTGAACAGGTTGGGCTTTTCGGGCAGATAGTTTTCCCCCCATCGAGAGAGGACCGTTGACCTTATGGCGGAGATGGCTTCAGGGGCCAGCCTCAGGCTATCGGTCCTCATGTAGGTTATAAGCCCTGTTAGTCCTTTCCCCGGGACGTTTACCCCCTCGAAAAGGGACTGAGCGACTCTCATGGTCCGCCTAGGAGAGTATCCAAGCCTTCTGGCGGCCTCCTGCTGGAGGGTGCTGGTTTTAAGGGGAGCAGGAGCCTTTCTACGTCCCTCTCTGGTCATAAAGGAGGAAACGATGATGCCCTCTCTGTGCAGGGTTTCGGAGATGTGCTGGGCCATCTCCTCCGAGTCTATTTTAAGGGGCTTTCCTTTGACCATCAGGGATTTGCCGTCCCGCTTCTCCACCTTGAGCCGGTAGGACCGGTCATCCTCTGAGCTCGCTTTAACCTCTACCGCCCAGTAGGGCTGAGGTAGGAAGGCCTCTATCTCTTTCTCCCTGTCGCACAGTATGGTCAAGGCCACCGATTGGACCCTGCCGGCGGAGAGACCGTACCTTATCTTCTTCCACAGAAGGGGGCTTAAGGTATAGCCCACCAACCGATCGAGCACCCTTCTGGCCTGCTGGGCGTCCACTTTAGCCATGTCCACAGGTATAGGCTCGTCCATAGCCTGGACCACCGCGTCTTTGGTTATCTGGTGAAAAAGCACCCGACAGGGGCTGCCGGGGTCTATTCCCAGAAGTCCCGCCAGATGCCAGGCGATGGCCTCCCCCTCCCTATCGGGGTCGGAGGCCAGAAGAACCCTGTCGCATTTGGATGCCAGGGACTGAAGTTCCTTTTTTATCTTAGCTTTACCCTTTACCAGTATATACTCCGGCTTAAAGCCATCGTCCACGTCTATGGCCAACCGGCTTTTGGGCAGGTCAACTATATGGCCGACGCTGGCCTTTACGGTGTAGCCAGGTCCCAGTATTTTAGTGAGGGTCTTGGCTTTGGTAGGAGACTCTACTACCACCAAGGTCCCTCCGGTGGAGGCTCGTGGCTTTGCCGGTTCTTTTTTCGCTTTTGCCATGTCAGACCTCCTCTTTACTCAGCAGATCCAGGTAGGGGCCCTGTCGTTATGGCGGAGAGCCAGCTCCGGGCCGTAATATTTATCCAGAAAAAAAGTGTCCACTAGAGCACTGAAGATTTCGGCGTCCACAGGCCTTCTCTGAGACCTACCGAAGGAGACCGCTTCGTCGATGGCCTTCTCGACCACCTCTCTAGGGACGTCTATACAGGCCAGGTACCTATACACCATGGTCTGAGCTTCCATATCCAGGTATCTTCTCTCTATATCGTGCAGCGTTCTAAACAACGGCATCAATTCCTCGCTCGGAAATATGGGAAACGTCGCACATTGTACCTTCACCAACGGAGTTGTCAACCTAAATGTACAGAAAAAAGGCGAGAGACATCCCAGCCTCTCGCCTTTTTTTCGTTAATTATCCCTGTAAAGGCTCCTTATGCCGTTAAGGATGAGACGCTGCTCAACACCGGCGACCAGCTTTCTGGTGTAGGCCACAGTGTCGGGGTTTACGCTCATGCTGTCTATGCCGCACTTGACCAGGAACTCGGCAAAATCGGGGTAGAGGGATGGCCCCTGGCCGCAGATGGAGCAGGTTATTCCGTGCCTGTGGGCTGCCTTTACTAAGGTCTCTATGGCCCTGGTAACCGAGATGTTTCTCTCGTCGAAGTATCCCATGGTGTTGAGGATGCCCGAGTCACGGTCCACCCCCATGACAAGCTGGGTGAGGTCGTTGCTACCTATGCTGAATCCGTCGACCATCTGGGCGAATTCGTCGGCGGCGAAGACCACCGCCGGGACCTCAGCCATTATCCAGAGCTTGAAGGATTTGTTACGGACCAACCCCTCGGAGGCCATGATTTCCTTGACCTGCTCGAGCTCCCAGGTAGTCCTGACGAAGGGCAACATGACCCACACGTTTATGAGGCCGAACTCATCTCGGATCTTTTTTATGGCCTGGCACTCGAGGCGGAACCCTTCCTCGTATTCTTTGGAAATGTACCGGGATACCCCTCTCCAGCCTATCATAGGGTTGTTCTCCTCGGGCTCTACCTCCTCGCCTCCCTTAAGCCCCCTAAACTCGTTGGTCCTGAAGTCGCTGAGGCGAACCACCACCGGCCTGGGATAGACCGCCTGGGCCACGGTGGTGATAGAGTCGGACATGGCCTCGACCAGTTTCTGGCCTTCGCCGTTTCTGACTAAGTACATAGGGTGGACACCTAGGCTGTTGAAGATAAACTCGGTCCTCATAAGTCCGATTCCGTCGAAGGGGAGGTTTTTGTACTTGTCCACCACCGACGAGTCTCCTAGGTTCATGTATATTTTTGTTCCCGTCACCGGGGCCAGGTCGTAGACCATGTCCCTGTTGTAGCCAGAAGCGGCACCGGGAGCCACAGGAGAGTGTTTGTCCTGGTCGGAGGACAGGGACACCGCACCATCGTAGACAACCCCCCTTGTGGCGTCCACGGTTACGGTGGCTCCTTCGGCAAGTCTGGCCGATCCGTCTTTGCTGCCGACTATACAGGGTATGCCGAGCTCTCTGGAGACTATGGCTGCATGACAGGTCCTGCCCCCTTCGTCGGTGACCACCGCTGCGGCCCTCTTCATGGCAGGGACCATGTCGGGGTTGGTCATGGTGGTGACCATTATCTGCCCCTGGGTTACCCGGTCTATTTCATCCATGTCCTTTACGACCACCACCTGACCGGAGGCTATTCCAGGGGAGGCCGCCAGGCCCCTTACCAGTACTTTAAGGGTTTTTTTGTCCTCCACTTTTGTCTCCTCCTTGGATTCCTCTTTTTTTAGGGTGGTTACCGGTCGGGCCTGAAGGATGTAGAGCCTGGATGTGTCTCCGTCGAAGGCCCACTCCACGTCCATGGGGAAGCCGTATAGATCCTCTATCCTCTTTCCAGCAATCCCTAAGGTTTTGATCTCCTCGATGCCCAAACACTGTTTTGTCACGAACTCGGGGCCCAGGTACTCCGCTACCGCCACCGATACGGTGCCCTGGTCGCCGCTTTTTTCGACGACCAGGGTTCTTTTCTCCGCCACGTTACAGTCCATGAGGGCTAGGTCCCTTTTGTCCAGAACGTATTCGTCAGGGGTCACCATGCCCGAGACCACCGCCTCACCGAGACCCCAGCTGGCCTCGATCATTATCTGGGAACGGCTGTCGGTTATGGGATTTGCGGTGAACATGACTCCCGATCTCTCGCTGGATACCATTTTCTGGACCACCGCGCTGAGGGCGACCTGGAAGTGATCGTAGCCCTGTTTGCTCCGATAGTAGGTGGCCCTGGCGGTCCAAAGGGATGCCCAGCAACGGCGAACGTGGGCCACCACCGAGTCGGCCCCTATGACGTGGAGGTAGGTGTCCTGCTGACCGGCGAAGGAAGCGTCGGGCAGATCCTCGGCGGTGGCGGAGGAACGAACGGCGACCCTTAACCCTTCAACTCCAACCTTTCTCTCCAGGTCTCCGTAGGCGGTTATCATCTCCGCCTCCATGTCCACCGGGATAGGGGTATCCTCTATTATCCGCCGGACCTTTTCGCAGGCCTGGCCCAGCTCCACCGAGCTCTCCAAGTCGACGCTCTCGACGATAGAGCGAATTTTATCGCCTATACCGGCGCCTTTTATGAAATCGGTGTAGGCCTGGGCGGTGACGCAAAACCCAGGGGGAACGTCTATGCCTTTTACGGTGAGCTCTCCCAGGTTGGCTCCTTTGCCCCCAACCACAGGGACGTCGTCTTTGCCTATTTCGTCAAACCAGCGAACGTATTTATATGCCATAAAAAATACCTCCAGAGGAATCTTAGTTTTCTCAACAGCCCTATTATGCCTTCACCGATGGCCCAATCCATGGTAACATAAAACGAAAATACACCGCATTTATCATTTTAAAGAACAATAGGACATAACCAAAGGTCTTTTTTATTTTATAAAACAAAAAAACAGGGAGTGAGTTGAGATAAATTACGATAACGTTCCTCACAGGGTCTTTATGGAGTTGATTCAGGACAGAAAGGGAACGGAGGATATTCTGGAGGCTATGAGAGGTTTTTTGCAGAACGTGGCCTTCTGGGACAGCATCACAGGAAACGTCCACGTCGCCTCTAGGTCGAAGCGTTTTATAGCTCAGGTTCGACAGATGCCTCTTCACGAGCTGGTAGCTATATATCCTCACGGTACGGTGGAGGAGGGAGGGGAGAAGCTGGGATACGTCCTCTATTATCACGGAGAGGAACTGGATCGAACCACCGGCGAGGAGGCTTTGGCTTTCGGGCTCACCGCTTTAAGGGTATCCCTAGGAGGAAGACGACACCTTATCCAGGAAAATCAGCAGGTAAAGGAGGAGGTCGTCAGAGGGCTGGTGGCGGGAAACAAAAAGCTGGCGGAAAGAGCTATCAGGAAGGCGGGCTCTATGGGCTGGCAGATGTCCGGGGCTGTGGCGGCGGTGGTGGCGGAGCATACAGGAGTGGGAGATCTTTCCGGGGCCATAGGTCTCCTTTCGGGCTGGTTCAGATCTCGACGGCCTGGGGGGATACAGGGGACGGTCAACGACGATCTTGTTTTGATCGTCCCGGCGGAGGATCCAGGTTGGAAGGGGAAGCTGGAGCAGGAGCTTATGGATTACGTCGGTCTCTCGAAGTCGAAGGTGCCTTTCATGATAGGGGTCGGTTCGGAGGTGGCGCCGATGGACCTGGGGGTAAGCTACTCTCAGGCCAGAGAGGCCACGGAGATGGGACAGAGAATCGGCCGCTCTGTGGCCTTCTGGGAGGATATGGAGGTATTGGGGATTCTGTCCTCGGTGCCCTGGACCGATAGGACGAGAGGCTTTATAGAACGCCGTCTAGGCGCTATAAAATCGGAAAAAGACGGAGAACCTCTGAGGTCTCTGAGGGCTTTGGTCCGGCGATCCTGGAACCTTAAAGCGGCGGCGGCGGATCTGTCTATCCACTACAACACCATGAGATACAGGTACGAAAAACTGCTCTCCGCCACAGGACTGGACGACGACAACCCCTGGGCGAGGATCGGTCTGGGGCTGGCTGTCCTTTTGGACGAGGTCTCCGAGGACATGGGACGAAAATAGGGCCGCGTCAGCGGCCCTATTTTAACAAGTCAAGTATTTCCTGGGCGGTCTCCTCTATGGCTCGACCGGTGACGTCGAAGACTTTGGCTCCAACCCTTTTCATCAGCATTTTGGCGCTTGCGAGCTCCTTTTCGACCCTGTCCCTCTGGGCGTAGGACGCCTTTGCCGGATCCAGCCCCAACATCTGTAACCTCTCACGCCTTATCTGGATCAGTGCGCTTGGCTCTATTACCAGGCCTATGACCTTGCCCTCGGACAGACGAAATAGTTCGTCAGGAGGGGACAGCTCGGGGACAAGGGGAATGTTACCTACCTTGTAGCCCTTGTTGGCAAGGTACATAGAGAGAGGAGTCTTACAGGTCCGGGAAACCCCTAGTATGACCAGGTCCGCCTCCTCCAGAAGATGGGGGTTGCTTCCGTCATCACAGGTTATGGAGAACTCTATGGCCTTGACCCTTTTAAAATAGGCCTCGTCCATCTGGTGCATAAGCCCCGGCTCCTCCAGAGGTTCTACGCCGAGATGGGAGGAAAAGGCGTCCATGAGGGGACCGAATATGTCGACTAGCTCCACACCTTTAAGAAAAGCCTCTTTCCTGAAGGCTTCCCTTATCTTTCGTTCCACCAAGGTACAGACCATAACCGCACCGGCCTCTTTGGCCTCGAGACAGACCGCCTCCGCCATGGAGGGATCTTTTATGTACCTATGTCTGGTGAACTTAATCCTTTTATCGGGGAACTGTCTGGCTGCCGCTAGGGATACGCTATGGGCGGTCTCTCCGGTGAAGTCGGAGACTACAAAGATGTGTAGATCGTGGTCGTTTTCGGCGAGCATAAAGGAAAACCCCTCTTCTTTTTTGTTCTAGGGCACGGCACTCCACCGGCCTGGTCCTGAACGATAAACCTTCCCCTCCATCTCTAAGGAGACCAAAGAGGCCATCACCTCTGGGACGGAAAGCCCCACCCTGCTCGCCAACTCGTCTAAGGTCACCTTGCCCGACCTTTTAACCCCCGATAGGACCGGGGATATCCCTTTTTCCTCGAAGAGATCCATCTGTCTACCTCCTGACAGGAGGTGGACAAAGTGATCCAGATCCCAAAGGGGTTGGGCACCGTCGAAGATAAGCCGGTTAGAGCCTTTACAGACCTCCCGGTCTATAGGGCCTGGAACGGCCCATATCTCTCTGCCTATCTCACCGGCTATCCTGGCGGTTATCATAGACCCCCCTGTCACAGGGGATTCCACCACAACCACCTGGCTGGCTAACCCCGCTATCATACCGTTTCTTTTGGGAAAATTCCACCTCCGACCGATCTCTCCCATGGGGAAACGGCTAAGAAGACCTCCGCCATTTCTTAAAATAGACCTAAAAAGACCGTCGTGGCCTCTGGGATAGACCACGTCAACTCCGGTGCCTAAAACCGCCAAGGTGTATCCTCCGCCGTCCAAGGCTCCTGAGTGGGCCGCTCCGTCCACTCCTGAAGCCCCTCCGCTTACAACAGATATATCGGCCTCCGCCAGCTTTCGGCCTAAAGACCCGGCGACCTGGGTGCCGTAAGGAGTGCATCGTCTGGTCCCCACCACCGATACCGACGATAGGGAGTCTTTCAGATTGCCCCTAAGATAGAGCACCGGAGGAGGATCGTCGGTGTCCATAAGCCCTGAGGGGTAGTCTCTCTCTCCGAAGAATATGGTCCTCACTCCGACGGCGGCACACCGGTCGAGCTCTTCCTCCGGCCAGGAGGAGTTCAGGAGGTCTTTGCCTCTTTGCCATAGAGCCCTCTTCACACCTAAAGACAGGGCCAGATCTCTGTCGGACCAGAGGTCGGCGAGGTTGATCCCTTTATCCCTGAGGGCCCGAACAAAGGCCCCTCCTCGATCGGAGAGGCGATTTACGACCAATAGCTCTCTGCTCATAGGCTACGCCTCCCCTCGATAGGCTAGGGCTTCCATGACGGAGGCTGAGGATACCTGTAGGTCGCCGGAGAGGTCGGCTATGGTCCGGGCCACCCGAAGGACCCGGCCCAGCCCTCTGGCGGATAGTTTGAGTCCCTCGGCCATTTTCAGTAAGGTCCCCTCCGCCTCTACAGATAAATTTATGTGCTCCCTCAAAGCCTTTTCCGGAACCTCCGAGTTGCACACCCAGCCGCCGAAGGCCCACCGGGCCCTCTGTGCCTCCCTGGCGGCGGTCACCCTCATTCTCACCTGAGAGCTGCTCTCCCCTTTAGAGGGAGCCAGGCCGATAAGCTCCTCCGGCAAAAGCCGAGAGACGGAGACCTGGAGGTCTATTCGGTCCATCACAGGGCCGGAGAGTTTTCTCCTGTAACGATCCAGGTCCGATTGAGAACAGGAACACCTCTCCATACTGTCGCCCCACCAGCCACAGGGACAGGGGTTGGCCGCCAGGACCAGCAGGACCCTGGAGGGATAGGTTACCGTACCGGAGGACCGGCTTATCACTATCGATCCGTCCTCCAGAGGCTGCCTCAGGGCTTCGACCAAATCTCGGCGGAATTCGGTGAACTCGTCGAGAAAGAGGACCCCCCGATGGGCCAGGGATATCTCACCAGGCCTGAGGGCGGTGCCTCCCCCACAGACCGATACGGTTGATGCGGTGTGGTGGACCACTCTGAAGGGGGGCCTGCGGTTTGGGTGGTCCGTGGAGTCCAGGACTCCTTTTATCGTCAGGCTCTCTATTACCTCACCGTCGGACAGAGGGGGGAGTATTCCCCTGAGGGCCCTGGCGAGCATGGTCTTTCCGCTTCCTGGAGCACCGACCATGAGGACGTTGTGCTGTCCTGCGGCGGCTATCTCCAGCGCCCTTTTTGCCATGGCCTGACCACGGATGTCGGTCCAGTCCAGCAGCTCCGACGGCGGCAGGTCGTCTATCTCGACGGCCTCTACGGAGGCGAGCTCCCGCCCCGATTTAAGGTGACCTAAGATCTGCTCCAGGCTGTCCACCTTATAGGCCTCAACGCCCCTTACCAGACCTACCTGGGAGCCGTTTTCCGAGGGACAGTAGAGGGGAAGTCCCTGCTCTGCCGCCAGGATCGCCGCGGAGATAGCTCCTCGGACGGGCCTCAGACGACCGTCTAAGGCGAGCTCTCCTACGAAAAGGGACGGTTTGGGGAGGGGAATGGACTGGGATTTTACCGCCAGCCCTACCGCTATAGGCAGGTCCAACATGGACCCTTCCTTTGGAAGGTCCGCAGGGGCCAAGTTGACGGCGATCCTGCCCTTAAGGGAGATTCCAGCGTTTTTGAGTGCCGCCCGAACCCTCTCTTTAGACTCCCTCACCGAGGCATCGGGAAGGCCGACTATGGAGATTGAGAAAAGGCCACCGGCGATCTCCACCTCTACGTCCACCTCTTTTGCCTCCATCCCCTTCAAGGTTACCGCCTTGACCGAGCTCAAACCGACACATCTCCTCCCGTTATGTCCCTGAGGTGCTCCAGGGATAGTTTTCCGTTAAGATCGGTGATGGCGATTAAATCTATACGCCAAAAGCCTTCCCAACCGATTCTATCGACGTAGGCCGATCCCGCCAGGACCAGTTTTCTGAGTTTCCTCGGTCCTACCGACTCCTCCGGCGGCATTACCAGCCCGACGGACCGATAACGAACCTCGACCACCACTAACTCGTCGCCGTCTTTGGCTATTATGTCCAGTTCTCCCCTTTTAAGACGGACGTTTCTGGCCAGTATGGGCCAACGGAGACCGGAGATGTATTCGCAGGCCAGATCTTCCCCTTGGACACCTTTTTTAAGGTGTTCCGGCCAATCGCAGAACTTCATGGTCGGCGGGAGGAGTCCAGGCGGTAGACGAAGGTCAACACCTTGGCCACCGCCTCGTAAAGCTCGACAGGGATCTCGTCACCGACCTCTAAAGCCAGAAGAGCGCTCACCAAGGCGGCGTCCTCTACTACCGGAACGTTGGACTGGGTGGCTATCTCCACTATTCTCTCGGCGACTTTGCCGGTGCCAGACGCAACTATGTGAGGGGCTTCTCTAGCCTCTTTGTCGTACTTGACCGCCGCCGCCATAGGCCGGTCCGATTTGGGCTTATTCATGCCTCTACGTCCAGTCTCAGGTATCTGTTGGGATGGGCTGCTTTTAAGGCTACCCCCAGGTATTGGAGGGAGAGGGGCCCTTTCTCCAGGTCTTCCTGTAACTCCCTCAGGGCACGGGAAAGGGCTTTAGCTGCGTCGTCGGTCTGGGCCTTGAGTGAGACGGTCAGCGATTTGCCGTCGCTCTCCAAACCTCCCGATACGTCCCCTAGAGTCCGTCCCTCGACTAAGAAATCGACCCTGAAGAAAGACCTTTTATCCCCTTTCTTTCGGCGGGAGGAAAAACTGACCTTCGCGGGAATCGATTCCTGGTCAGGACCGGGCCACCAGGCTCCTGCCAGAGAGGCGTTGGAGAACTCCTCTCTAGGAGGGCGGGACAGAAGTCCGTGGCCTTTCAGGAATCGGGCTATCTCGTCGTCCCCTTCTTTCATCTCCTTTAGGGATGAGAGGGGATTTTCACCTCTCTCCCGCCTCTCCTGAAGCTCCTTCTGTATCCTCTTCCACATTTTGCCAACCGACTGGCCATCGAGGGACATATACCAGGAGAGTATGCCGACCTTTTCGGAGGAGACTTTCTCCCCTCTGGCCATGAGCTCTATGAGGGAATCCATAGCTCTAGGGTCGCCGAGCCTGCGGAGCTCTTTTCTGAGGTGGAGCAAAAAGCCGTCGGTCACCGGCAGACCTTTGGAGAGAAGCAGTGCCGCTGCCTCCTGATCCGCCTTAGGGAGACGACCTAATAGGGCGGCGTCCTCGGGCCTGAGCCTGAGGGTCGGCACATCTCCCTGGGCATCCCATATGGCCTGGAAGTGCTGTCCTGGAAAGAGGGAGAGGTTAGATCGGGCGAGCATATTCTGACCAGCGATACGGACCATATAGGCTCCATCCTTAAAGGAAAGAACCCGTCCTTCAACCAGGGCACCGTCGGGAATGCCCTTACCTCTCGCCGCCCCCTGCTGAGCGGGAGAGAGGGCCGTCCCCTGTCCCCTTCCGACGCCTATATTAAGGTTTTGAGGAGATCCTATTCCGTCTACCATAATCTATCCTTTCCAGTGAAAGCTCTTTCTGTGGATCGGGCTAGGTCCCAAGGACTCCATTGCCTCTTTGTGGAACTTGGTCCCGTAGCCCTTGTGGGAGGCAAAACCGTATCCAGGGTAAACCCCGTCCAGCGTGACCATTATCCTGTCCCTCAGCACCTTGGCGATCACCGACGCCGCGGAGATCTGGGGGTACAGGTCGTCCCCTTTGGGGATCACCTGCTGATGGACCTTGAGTCCCGGGATCTCTCTGTCCCCGTCGACTATAACCCCGTCGAAAAGGGCTCCAGGAAGCCTATGTACCGCCCTTCCCATTGCCCACAAGGTGGCGTTCAGTATGTTGATTCTGTCTATTCTCTCCACCGATGCGGCCTGAGCGGACCATAGGACCTTCATTTCCATCATGGCGGAGTAAACCTTTTCCCTCCGGAGGGCGGTCATTTTCTTTGAGTCCCGAAGGCCTTTATCGATCAAAGCCTGGGCCTGATCGGCGGTGAGGATCACCGCCGACGCAACCACAGGACCGGCGAAGGGGCCTCGCCCCGCTTCGTCCACCCCCGCCAGTACGGGGAGAAAGGTCATTCTATTACCTTTCCCGGCCTTTCTAAGGAGACCGCCCCTAGCTTGCCGGAGGAAAAGGCGTCGAGAAAACGTCTGCCCGACAGGGTGAGGTCCACTTTGTTTCCAGGCAGCAGACAGCCTAGCCTGCGGCCTATGGCCTCTAAGGTCTCGTAGGGGTCCTCGCCAGGTTCGACGCCCCAGGTATCCTGGACAACCGACCATAGGCCCTTGTCCATCAGGAATTCCACCAAAGTGTAGGCTACAGCGTCGTAGCCTCCTATGACCTCCGCCTTGCTACAGCCGAGCCAGGCCAGGGCTTTTTGAATATGCTCGTCGGATTTAGGATCCAGTATGCCCGGAGAGTCGACCACCAAAAATCCTCTGCCTTTGTACCAGGAGACCCCTTTGGTTACCCCAGGAATGCCTCCGACGTTGGCGTTTTTCTTCCCAACCAGACAGTTAAGCAACGCCGACTTCCCTACGTTAGGTATCCCCACCACCGCCATCCGTAGCTCTCGATGGGAGGGAATATCCTTCTCCAGCTCCTTTCTGAGAGGATCTATTTTCCCCTTGAGGAGGTCCACCGCCCAGGCCTTTGACTTGCCCTTACGGTACAGGTCCAGCCATTGAGAGGTGACCGAGCTGTCCGCTAGGTCGCTTTTGGTCAGGACCTTCCACACGGGACAGATTTTCGAGAGAGAGGCGATCAAGGGGGAGCCGGTAACCTCCGGCGCCCTAGCGTCTCGGACCTCCAGGATCAGGTCAAGCTTGCCGGCGAGCTCCCCTAGTTTTCTGGTTCCCTTGGCCATATGGCCGGGAAACCATACCGTTCTTCCGGACATCAGTCCACCAATCCAATTCGGTTGAGAGGCCAGTAACGAAGGAACACCGGGCCCCTTACGTTGCTCTCAGGCACAAAGCCCCAGAAACGGCTGTCCTGGGAGTTGGGACGGTTATCCCCCATGGCGAAGTAATGGCCTTCAGGAACGGTGACGGGGTTCATGGAGAAGGCGTCGGGAAAGGTGACGTAAGGTTCGTCGGTCGCCTTGCCGTTTATCAGGACCTGCCCCTGCTTTATCTCCACCACGTCGCCCGGGAGGGCTATGAGCCTTTTGACGAAATCCCTTTTAGGGTCCACGGGATATTTAAAGACGAAGACCTGTCCCCTTTTGGGCTCCTGGACGTAATACCAGAACTTACACACCAACACCCTGTCTCCCGGGAGCAAAGTCGGGATCATCGACCCGCTAGGTATCCAGAAGGCCTGAACTATAACCGCCCTGATTATCAGGGCTAAAACTACCGCCCATAGGACCGTTTCCACCGTTTCTCTCCACCATGGTTTAGCTGCCATAAACAAAAAACCTCCGTAAAATCCGAATAGGTCCTCCCTGGAAGGCGCTCAGCGACCGAACCACTCCAGCCTTGGAGTCCCTTTTACAGGGAGGACCAGCTTGCCCCAGGGCATGCTCTTGCTATCCTTCAATATCGAAAGAGTCATCCCCGGCGATAGGGTTCGGTACAGAGGATTGTACCTAGCCAGGCTATAGTTCCCAAGACGGGCGAGAAAACAGCTCTCTATCACGAAGGACTCACTGACCAGAGGATTATACCAAGTAAGAGAGATCTGGGAGGTCAATATGCCTCCTCCCGCCACGGTCAGGGAGAAATGTCTGCTCTCTATAATGGCCCTTTCATAGCGAACGGTCAACCATTGAGTGAGCCGGAGACACTCGTCTTTAGCACAACGAATCCGCCATACCTCGGAGTGCAGACAAAGGAACAGGCTACCGAGCAGTGCGGATAGGATCATCAGGCAGGAGAGAAGCTCTACAAGGGAGAATCCCCTGCTAAACGACGAAAAGGGGGCAAAAGCCCCCTTTTCGTCGTTTTAAGCTCAGTGGGCGGTTGCCTCATATCCCAGCTCCAGGACCTTTAGGTTGTCCTGGACGAACCGAGAGGGAGACAGCTCCTCTATCGCCTTTCTGACATCCTCTATTGAGCCGCTTTCGACTGACGAGCCGCTCATGGCCCCTAGGATAAGGACGTTCAAGAAGAGAAACTTACCTCCCATATGCTCTTTAAGTATGGAGTATCCTTCTATGGAATGTACCTTTATGTCGTGTTTCTCGATGTAGGATTGAAGCCTCTCGTTTTTGAAGGCCTCAGGGTCGTAGAGGTTTACGACTAGATCGCCACCGTCTTTGAGGAAGTGTATGTTTCTGACCGCTTCGTTCTGGTCGAAGGCGAGGAGAAGGTCCGCCTCTCCCGCTTTCACCATAGGGCTGAGGTAGTCTCCGACTTTAAAGTGGCTGACGACCGATCCCCCTCTTTGAGCCATACCGTGGACCTCGCTTCCCACCACGTTCTGGCCTTTACCCATAGCTATATGACCCATGACCTTACTGGCGAAGAGAATTCCCTGACCGCCCGTTCCTACGATAACGCACTGCATGGCTAGGCCTCCTCCTTTGGCACTATCGCCCCGTGGGGGCACACGGTGGCACATACTCCACAGCTGACACAGTATCTCTCGTCGATGCGAGCCTTCTTTGTGTCCTCGTCGAACACAAGACCAGGGCAGTTGAAGGCGGTTATGCAGTATTTACAGCCGATGCAGGTGTCGGGATCGACCTTGACGGGCTTTGCCGTCGGAGGCTCTTTGAGGATGGTTATGCAAGGATGCTTGAAGATGAGCACCGCAGGCTGTTTGTTCTGCCAGGCGTAGGCCCAGGCCTCTTTTACCACGTCTACGTTGCTGTCGACGTCGTAGGCCTCTACGGTCTTTATGTAGGAGACCCCACAGCCACGGCAGGCCTGTTCAAGGTCGACCTGAACTCCTTCGTCGCCTTTACGGAGCTTGGCTCCTACGTTAGGGCTGGACTGTCCGCCGGTCATGGCGGTGATACGGTTATCCAGTATGGCCAGGACGAAAGCGTGGCGGTTGTACACCGCGCTCGCTAAGCCGGTGAGGCCGCTGTGGAAGAAGGTGGAGTCACCTATGGTGGAGACTATAGGTCTCTCCTCCCCGTCGACTTTGCTGGTGAGGTAGAAGCCCGAGGCGGCGGTGACGGCGGCACCCATGTCTATGACGGTGTCCACCCCTTTTTGCATTATCCCTAAAGTATAGCAGCCTATGTCGGAAGGGTTGACCGCCTTAGGCAGGGCCTTCCTTATGGCGAAGAAGCTGGCTCTGTGGGGACAACCGGCACAGAGCATAGGAGGCCTGGGGGTGATGCCGAGCTCTGTCATGGCGGCTTTTACATCCTCGTCCACCGACGTGGAGATCTCCTCGCCCATACAGCGACCGACGATCTGCT
The DNA here is from genome assembly GCF_900177735.1 of Dethiosulfovibrio salsuginis. NCBI lineage: Bacteria > Thermotogati > Synergistota > Synergistia > Synergistales > Dethiosulfovibrionaceae > Dethiosulfovibrio > Dethiosulfovibrio salsuginis. The sequence continues at coordinate 32,685 of NZ_FXBB01000024.1, forward strand.
CTATGACCTCGGGCAGAAGCTCTCCCGCCCGGGGAACGTAGCCGTTCCACCGTCCCATGACCTTGGTCCTGTCGATAAGCTGCATCTCTATGACAGGGTAGGTCTGCTCCAGGATCAGCACCTTTTCATGGCGATCTATAAAATCCTGGCACATTTTTATAGGGAGGGGCACAGGGGTGCCTATTTTGAGGATCTCTATATCGTCCCTGCCCGATGCCTTTATCATGTCCGACAGGAAGGCGAAGGTGGTGCCTCCGGCGATGACCCCCAGTTTTGCTGTCCCTTTGGCGGGAACGACGTAGTTGTACTTGCCGAAGTTGGTCTCGAAGTCCTCTCGAATCCGGTCGTTTTTCTCGTTAAGCCTGGGGTGGTTTACCCTGACACCTGCGGGAAGACAGACCCAACGTTTGGGGTCTTTTTTGAAGTCGTCCTTTCTGGGGGGAACCACTACGTCCAGAAGGGGAACGTCCTGCCTGGCGTGGTTGACCTTGCCGGTGGGCCGTAGCATGGCGATTATGCCGTGCTTCTCCGACAGGTCGTAGGCATCGAAGACCATCTCCTTCGCCTCGCAGGCGGTGGAGGGATCGAAGCAGGGCACCTTGGCGAACATGGCGAACTGGCGGCTATCCTGCTCGGTCTGGGAGCTGTGGGGGCCTGGATCGTCGGCGACCACCAGCAGAAAGCCGCCCTTTAGGTCGTAGTGGGCGGTGCTCATGAAGGGGTCGGCGGCGACGTTAAGCCCCACCTGTTTCATGACACAGCAGGTCCTCTTCCCTCCGAAGGACGCCGATACCGCCATTTCGTAGGCGACCTTTTCGTTGGCCCCCCACTCTACGGCGGTGTTGGTGTTCATCTCGTCCGCACAGGCGGCCACCGCCGGCAGGATCTCCGATGAAGGCGTTCCCGGATAGGCGGTGGCTATCTCGCAGCCCGCCTCGACTATCCCTCTGGCGATGGCCTCGTTTCCTAACATGATGGCTCTCTTGGTCAAAACTACTCCCCCTCTTTTATGAATTCGGCCCTTGGGCCGACCTCTCCTTTAGCCAATCTATTAAAGGATGGCCTTTACGGATCAAAGTCCCCTCCGGTGTGGCGAAGGCGTGGCGGGTTTTCCCCTCCGCCAGCAGTTTATCGCCCCGGAAAAGACGGTAGCGAAAGGAAATACTGTGGGCCTTTACCTCCTCCACCGACGTCTTTAAGGTTAGTTCCTCGTCGTAGCGAGCCGGAGACTTATAGCGACAGTTAGCCTCTACCACCGGAAGGAAGACCCCTTCATCTTCCCAGGAGGCGTAGGGCTTTCCCCAGTCCCGACAGAGGCCGGAGCGGCCCATCTCAAACCAGGCGAGGTAGTTGCCGTGATGGGCTATGCCCATCTGGTCCGTCTCGGCGTACCTCACCCTGAACAGGGTTACGTTTTCTTCCAACTAAAGATCCCTCCTTATATGACCACTCTATTATACCGCTTCACCGCCGTGAAAAAAGACGTGAATATTTAGGCTATTTAGTTTTGTCATGTGCGACTGTACAGTTGCGGCGATGTGCTACTTTCATGCAGTCACCGACGACCACCAGGTATCCCATCTCGGTCAGTTGCGTCTGGAGGTCGGGGTTTTCCGCTCCAGGCTGAAACCACACCGCTGGCTTTCCGGGCATAGCTTTTATCTGGTCCGCCAGCCCCTCCTGCATGGAGGAGGAGAGAAAAATAGACACTATGTCCACGGCCTCGTCGATCTGGGCCAGAGAGCCCAGACAGGGGAGGCCCAAAATCTCCTTGCCCTCGACCCTGGGATTTATGGGAAACAGCACCACCCCAGCGGCCTTGAGGTAAGCCATAACGTCGGAGACAGGGCGGTGAGCCTTGTCGGAAGCCCCGAGCACCGCGACTTTGCCGCCACCACAGAGGGCCACTTTTACCAGTTCATCCTTGTTCAAAATAAAAACCTCCCTTTTTTGAAGTTGCCCCTTGGCACAGGGCCATTTATTGCTATAATAGCATAGCCTTTTGGAGGGTTGACCGAGCGGTCGAAGGTGGCGGTCTTGAAAACCGTTGAGGCGCAAGCTTCCGTGAGTTCGAATCTCACACCCTCCGCCAATAGATAATAAGTAGCCGTCCGGGAGAGTCCAACACCCGGGCGGCTACTGCTTTTTCTATTGAGGTAATCCATGATCGATGTGGCTACAAATGTGGACACCAGATATTGGGGAATAAAGTAAGCCGCCACCTTAACAGGCAGCGGCTTACTTAATCTAGTTTCGGTCCGTAACCGGCCCCTGCAAGAATCCCTGCGAGAAGGGCTTCCATCAAAAGGCTCGGATTATGAAGCTCAGCCAACTCAGCACCCATATTCAGAGAAAGGGTCTTCGACCTTCCGTCGTCGGGAGAGTCTTCTAAAACGGCATAAAACCCGGCTTCGAATCTTCTCCTATCCAAGAAGGAAGCTTTAAGAAGCCAAGCGGTCTCTTGGATCAGTCTATTCACGATAGGAACTATATCAGACTCGGATGTGTAGCGATCTATCTTAATTTCCCCATTCATCGCTTTTTTTATCATGGGATGAGGGGTGAACCAAAGCTTGGGAGGCCTAAAGAAATGTATCTTATATTCATCCCAAACGGATATCATCTCTTTATCCGAGGTCACCAAGGGAGCATCAAACCTTTTCGAGAGAGCCAAGGCAAAGCAGTCGGCGAAGGCCAGCGTCTCTTTTCTCTCGAAAAATTTAGCCTTGAGACATGCGACTTCTTTACACATATCACCATCCACGGTCTCATAGATGTTGACTCCACATTTCCGTAGATCATCCGAAAACTCCTGAACCTTCGATTCACCCTCCTGGCTCTTCATGAGGTCATAAAGCACTTCGCACCAATTTACGGCATGGATAGCGCAATCGTTGTTCACTAATATTTCGGCGACGCAGTCGGAACCCTTTTCGCCCCTAAAAAAGGCTATTAACGAGCAGGCATCCAGGATATAATCTACCATTTTTCTTTAGCAGCTCTTTTTTCTTCAAGAAACTTATCGGAACTGCTCAGAAACTTGCTGTACTTACCGCAAAGTTCATGGATCATCCTAGGGTCTTTCGGCTTACGGATCTCCTCTTTTTCCTCAACATACCTCGCTTCTGTCTCACAACGCATCAGGATCCCTCCTCATATCAGTAGCTTTTTAGGTTTAGGATACCTGCTCTAGCCTGATTATAGCATCGACAACGATTCTTCACCTACATCCCCAAAACCCCGCTCCTTATCCCTTGCAGGGCAGGAGGACGTGAAGGGCCTTGGTGTAGCCTTCCTTCAGGGTCCAGTGGACGTCCCGGATGAAGTCGGCGGCCTCCTTCTTCTTTCCTTTCTCTATTAGCTCCACGATGGTGGTGTGCTCCTTCCAGTAATCCAGTTCCTCCGCCTTGACCTCCGGGGAGTCGAAATTCCTGGCGGGAAAGTTGAACAGTCTGTCGTAGACGTCGTCGAGCTGCTTTCTCAGAGGCACGTTTACCGAAAGGTCGTGAAAAACCGAGTGAAACAGCCTGTTGAGGTCGTATGCCCGGCTGAAGTCGTCTAACTCGAAATCCTTCATCGCCTGGTGGATTATGTCTTTCATCCTGTTTATGTGAACCGGAGCGATGTAGTCGAACACCGATATCATCAGGACAGATTCCAGCCCCGACCCTATCTGATAGATATCCCTGATGGTGTCGACTGTGACCGGGTTGACCATTATTCCCTTTCTGGGGTATATGGTGACGATTCCATCGGCCTCCAGCAATATCAGCGCGTCCCTGAGGGGGGTTTTGCTGATGTTCAAGCTCTCCGCCATGCTAGCCATGTCTATATACCTGCCTGGCTCCAGATTGCCCTGAGCCAGCTCACTTCTCAGATAGTTATATACTTTCTCCCTGAGGGGAGTCCTATCTCTTTCCACCTATGCCACCTCCACAAAGCTTATTATTCCTATATTGTACCAGATAGGCGCTCAGATATTCCTGAGGCCGAATAAACACATACTACCCCTATATCCCGATAAAGGGGTAAAAAACCACACTAGTAAGATAACGGCTAGCTTGAAATATCAATCAAAGATATGATATTTTATATCTAGCCTTGATACTCCATTCCAGGAGGGGGCTTAAAAATCTAGAAAAATGCGTTCAGGCCTTCGGGGACGACCTGGTTCGTCGTGTTGAATAGGTTCGGAGGGGAAAATATGCTGGGATTTGTCGATAACGTCATCATACTGTTTTTCATGATGCTCATTTTGGGGATAGGGTACTACTTTTCAAAGACAGCCAAGGATATGGAGAGCTATTACCTGGCCAACAGAAGTCTTCCATGGTCTCTGGTGGTGGGGACGTTAGCCGCATCGTGGTACGGAGGTATCGGGGTTGTTGGAACGGTGGGGTATGCGGCGGTTTACGGTATATCGACCTGGACGATCTGGTCCATAGGGGCACACCTGGTCAGGATGCCTCTGGCCCTATGGGTCGGCCCTAGGATACAGATAAGGACCGATATCACTGTGCCAGACCTGCTGGAGAGCCTTTACGGACGTAAGGTCGCCCTTATAGGGGCTATCATGATGTTCTTCGTCTGCGCCCAGATCGGGGAGATCACCGCAGTGGGCTACATCGGCCAGGCGGCCTGGGGTGTCAGCAACGTTACCGCTGGGACGATCATGGTTATCATCGTCGTGGTACTGACGGTCCTCGGAGGCCTTATGGGGGTGGCTGTCACCGACATGATTATGTTCTTCTGCATGGTGTTCGGGGTAACTATGGTATTCCCCGGCCTGTTCACCCAGATCGGTGGATGGGAGGGGCTCAGGCAAGCCCTTGGGGAAAACGTAGGTTTAGTGGACCCAACCGGTGGAATGGGCTTCTGGAAGGCGGTCATGCTGGTCATATTCTGCTTCAGCCCCTACGCGGACCCCACTTTCTATCAGCGTTTTTCCGCTTCAAACTCCCCTAAGGTCGGCCGCAGGGCGCTTTTAACCTGTTTCTGTATCTGGATCGCCTTCGACATAGTCATCTGCACCACAGGGGTTATAGTGAAAGCCCTCCATCCCGAGGCACAGCCGGAGGTGGCCTACGTTCAGGTGGTTTTGGCAAACCTCCCCGTGGGTGTCAGGGCGCTGTTTATAGTCGGCCTGGTGGGAGCGATCATATCCACACTGGACAGCTATTATCTGGTCGGTGGAACCACTCTGGCGAACGACATCTACGCCAGGTATAAGGGAGTTGGCACTCTGCCTCAAAAGACCATAGTCAACTACACCAGGGGAGCGGTAGTCTTGCTGGGTGTCATCGGCCTGTCCCTGGCATTCCGGTTTACCTTGGTTTACGACGCATTTTTGTTCGTCGGAAGCATATGGATGTCGGCGGCCTTCGTCCCTATCGTAGGGGGGCTAGTGGGCAAAGGTCGAAAGACCGAGCTTGGCGGCCTGATGGGGATGTTGGTCGGAGGAGCGACCTTCGGCATACTCAAGGTCTTCCCGGACATAACCGTCATAGAGCCGCTGGTTCTTTCGCTGCCTGCGTCGTTCGTAGCCTGGTATATAGGAAACCGCTTCGGAGTGGACAGAAGCGATCTGTCTGTCCGATAGAGAGGGAGGTTTTGATATGAGCGATTACGTCAAAAAGCAAAACAAGGATCTGGAGATTAGCTGGATCGGGATAGACGGTTTCCTCATAGTCCTGTATCTGGCCATAGTGGGCATAATCTTCTACGCCCTCAAGACGTCCAACGACTTTATCGTCGGCAAGTTCATTCCCTACGCTGTTATGGCGGCGGTTACGGGGATATTTTTGACCTATCTTGTCAACGTGTTCACCTTCATGAAAAATCACCACGAGGAGTCGAACCGTTAGCCATGGATTCGGTAGCGATCCGCTCCTTTCCCATAGCCCTTTCCAGGGAGGATGCCATGGCACAGGCCTCCAAAAAAGGAGGCCCCTTTGGAAAGCTGCTCCTGATGGGGAAGGAGGTCAAAGAGCTGAGGCTTCACTTTGTGGAGTATAAAATCCTGATATTCCAGGCACTCCACTCCCCTAACTTCGTCTCCAGGACCTTTTTTGGCGACAGGGACAAAAAGGCCCAGCTTTGCAGGGTCATAGCCAACGGCACCACCGGAGGGGCGGCCTGGGCGGAGGAGATCCCCCAGGAAATCGAGGAGCGGACGGTGCCGGAGGATCAGGTGCAGGGCAGCCAGTTTTCCCTGGACCAGCTCACCGGAAGGGGACAGAAGCTGGTCCTTCGTGTCCTCAGGAGGAGGATCGGAGGTCTTCCTGAGGTTACCCTTAAAGAGGCAATATCGGTCTACCGTCCCTTTTACGTCGCCCTCTACGGCGAGGCGGTAGAGGGAACCAAGATACGCTATCTCCCCATAGCCGCCGACGGCTGGGGAACACATCGGACTTTTTAAAGGTGCAAAGGGAGGGACTATTTTGATCACCGAAGAGATAAAAAAAATAAGCTGGCGTCAGGCTCCCTCCATATCGAAGGTTGTATTAGGAGGGCCGATCTCCATCGAGGAAGTGGTGGCGGTGGCCCGTCACGGTGCAAAGGTGGAGTTCGGAGAGGAATATATAGATAGAGTGAACCGTTGCAGGGCCCACGTGGATCGTTTCTCCAAAGAGGAGAAAGCCATCTACGGCATAACCACAGGGCTGGGAGAGAACTGGAACAGGTTCATATCCCAGGAGGACAGGGAGGTAGTACAGAGAAACCACGTCCTTTCCCACTCCTGCTCGGTAGGAGAGCCTCTGGAGGAGGAGTGCGTCAGGGCCATGATGTTCGTCATGCTCCAGCACTTCGGATCGGGACACACCGGAATGAGCATGGCCCCCCTGAAGCTTTTGGCCGGAATGCTAAACGCCGGAGTCGTTCCGGTGGTGCCAGGGCACGGATCGGTCGGCTATATATGCTACGAGGCCCATATAGGCTCGGTCCTCATAGGAGAGGGACAGGCTGTGTACGGTGGGCGGAGGATAAGTGGATCGGAGGCCCTGAAGGCTGCGAGACTGGATCCGGTGGTGCTTTCCACCAAAGAAGGTCTGACCATAGTATCGGGGACCACCTCGGTGACCGCTATAGGGGCCCTTGGGCTATACGATTCCCTTATGATAGCCCAAACCGCCGACGTCGCGGGAGCCATGTCGCTGGAGGTCTTAAAGGGAACCCTGATGGCGATGGACCCAAGGATACAGGAGGTTCGGCCCCACAGACACCAGGGGGACACGGCCTCCAACGTCAGGCGACTCCTTGAGGACAGCGAAATCGAGAGGACCTATCGAGGACATCGGGTCCAGGACGCCCTGTCCCTTCGGTGTATCCCTCAGCTGCACGGTGCGGCGAAGAAGATACTAACCGATGGGCTTGAGACGGTGTCGGTTGAGCTTAACTCGTCGGTGGACAATCCCCTCATATTCGACACCGAAGACGGGGGCGAGGCCCTTATGGGATGCAACGCCGACGGGTCTTACGTGGGAATGGCCTGCGACTGCGCCATCATAGCCCTCACGGGCCTCGCCAAGATGTCCGAGAGGCGGCTGGACAGGACGGTGAACCACCACGTCAGCGAGCTTCCCGCCTTTTTGAACGCAAACCCCGGCTTCAACAACGGCCTGATGATCCCTCAGTACGCCGCCGCAGGGCTTTTAGGGGAGATGAAAACCTTAAGCCACCCTTCCACGGTGGACAACGGTTTCACCTGCGCCAACCAGGAGGACTATACCAGCATGGGAGCCAACGCGGCGGTCAAGCTCTACAGAGGGGCCTCTTTGGCGAAGTACATTCTCTCGGTGGAGATCCTGAACGCCTGTCAGGCCCAGGATTTTTACGACATAGCCCCATCCCCTGCCACTAAGGCGGTCCACGATAGGGTCAGACAGGAGGTTCCAAAGGTGGAGCAGGACACCTTTATGTCTCCCCTCATGGAGGCCATAGCGAGGATGGTGAAAGACGGCGAGATCCTCTCCGCCGCCGAGTCGGTGACAGGACCTCTGGAGTTTTAGTCCAAAAGAACAGGGCGGCCCTGCGAAGGGTCGCCCTCGGCTTTAGTTGTAGGCCAATCGCATCTCCTCCGTCGTGAGGACCGGGGCTATTATCTCCTTCCACATAGGGGACTCCCATGTCTTTAGGGCGGAGTGGGTTGTGTAGTAGCTTTCAGGGATAGGGTGGGTTCCTGTGACCACCGGTATGCCGTATTTCTCCATTATGAACCGGCGGAAGAAATCTATCCTAGGGCAGGGAGGATATCCCACTATCATACCAGTCGCAAAGTGAATGACGTCTACCCCGTTTTTCACCATCTCCCCAGGGGCGTACTCGATGTTTCCACCGGGACAGCCGTCGCAGGTGGTGTAACCCACCAGCTGGAGCTCCTTGCCCTCGTATCTGTCGAAACCTCCCTCTCGGTTTCTCATGGCCCTCAGACACTTTCCCCCGGCGCAGGTGTGATACCTGTTGCATATGAAGATGCCAATTCTAACTATCTCGGACATTGCTTCCCCTCCTCAACGATCTTGATAACCAACATCGATTACACATTGATCGTACATCTTGAGGGGGAAAATGGCAAGAAATCCCTAAGCCCCTCTTCGAGGTTTTCCCAATGTCCTGACTACCTTTCCTATGAGCTGAAAAAGCCCTTCCTGGATGTCGCCGTCGGAGAAGACCCGGGGAGGATACCTCAAGGAAGAGGAGCGAATCTCCACCCCGCCGCCTCTTTGCCAGTAGACCCATTTGACCGCCCAGTCTCCGTTGCGGCCGAAGCTCACCAGGGCCGGATCGCCGTCGTAGACCTCCTCCTCGGGATTTACCACCACCTGGCAGCCGTCCATTATGCCCGCCTCCTCCATGCTGTCTCCCTCCACGGTGACTATAAAAGGTCTTCTGTCGGCGTTGACCGAGACGGTCCCCAACAGCTCACCGGGCAGCATGATGGACTCACAGGCATCGGCGTAGACCTCCGCCATCCCTCCAACGCCGTTTCCCGCACAGGCCACCGACGAGTTGTCCAAAATAGGGACGTCAACCCAACGGGAGAAGGACAGGCTCTTGGAGGAGCCTTTTGTCTCCTGAGTATGGGCTTCCCCTGCTACCAGATAGCCCACATGGCAGCCCAACACCGACGATAACCTTTCCCAGTTCTCTATTGATAGCCCGATGATATCGTTTTCCGCCTGGCTCAAGGTGTTTTGCTTTATCCCCGAGAGCCTGGCGAGCTCGGTCTGAGTTAATCCCTGCTCTTTTCTGGCCCTTCTGAGCCTCTCTCCTCTGGTCATAAAACCACCTCCATGTAGATCGGTCTTTATTATCCCCCAAAAGGATATATCTCACAACAGGGTATTTTTATCCCTTGACAGGATGGGTAGGCCGTCGTAATATCTGTATCAAAGATAATTCGGAGGGGATCTCATGGACCAGACGACGATAAAAATGATAGTCAACAACGGACACTTCATAGGCTATGGCCTGAGCCACAAAAAAAAGGTCAGAAAGACGGTGATGACAGCCCAGGCTATGGCCGACAGGCTCTCCCAGAGGTCCTTTAGGGAATACGAGGGCTTTATAGAGAACCGTTCCGCTTGACCTGTTAAAAAGACAGAGACAGACAAAAGCCTTAAGGGCACCTCTAAAAACTCTAATCCTCGGAGAGATCGTTCCGACGGAGCCCAGAGCCCGTATACTCGACATGCCGTCGTGTAGTCGAATGGGGCGACAGGACGTCGCCCCAAGCCGAGGGGGCACAGGACGTGCCCTCCGAGGCGGTTCGTACGGAACAGGCAGGTCGAGTATACGATTGGGCGAAACAGGGTGCAGGCGGGACGGTCTCTCCGAGGGGACTCGAAAGTGAATTTTTAGAGGTTCCCTTAAGAGTAAGTCAGGGCCACCGAGCCAGCGATTATAAGCACTACACCTAAGAGCTGAGAAGGAGACAGCCTCTCG
>NZ_FXBB01000025.1 GCF_900177735.1 Dethiosulfovibrio salsuginis
GACGACAGCAGATTGCAGATGCCTCGAAACCTGGTTGCAGCACTTATCAGGATGGAGAACAGCCGCTCCCACCAGGACCTTCGCCTGGTCATAAGAGAGTTAATCGACTGGCTCCAACTACCGGAACACACGAAAATTCGGAGATCCTTCACGGTTTTTCTTCGAGGGGTGTTGCTCCCCAAGAGGATTCCGGACAAGGATTTCTCAACCTACGAGGATCTACTGGAGGTGGACACCATGCTTGCGGAAAAGGTAAGAGACTGGACCAGGGCCTGGGAAAAAGAGGGCCTTCGTAAAGGCATACACAGAGGACGTAGGGAGGGTCTTGAGAGAGGCCTACAGAGAGGCATAAAACAGGGTAAACAGGAAGGCAGAGAAAAGGGGCTTATCCAGACCGCCATAAGGATGCTGGAGAAGGATATGGAGCTTGCCGTCATCGTGGATATAACCGGCTTGCCCCTGGAGAAGATCAAAGACATCTCGGAGAACAGGGAAAAGTACGCCGCCGAACTGGAGAGCTAAGATAGGGCCTGCCTAATTTCGGCAGGCCCTGTGTTTTATCGCCTTGGATACGACGGAAGGCTAGGGCAACCTTCGGCATCCTGGGCCGGAGATTTCGCTTCTTCCTCTGGTTCCGGGGGTTATCTGGATCTGGGCGCTGATTCGCTCCCTTAGGGCCGGCACGTGGGAGATCACCCCTATGACCTTGCCGTTGTTTTTGAGCTCCGCCAAGGTGTCCAGGGCTATCTCCAGGGCCTCCTGGTCCAAGGTTCCGAAGCCTTCGTCTAAGAAAAGCGAGTCCACCGGGACGTTTTTGCTGGACATCTGGGAAAGCCCTAGCGCCAGGGACAGGCTGACGATGAAACTTTCGCCGCCGGAGAGGTTTTTCGTTGATCTGAGACCATCGCCCTGATAGCTGTCTACAACGCTCAGCTCCAGAGGCTGGTTTTCGTCCAGCACCAGCAGGTATCGGTCGGTCATCTTTCTCAGCTGCTGGTTGGCGTGACGTACCATCATCTCGAAGGTCAGACCCTGGGCGTAGTTTCGGTATTTCTTGCCGTCCGAGGAGCCTATCAGATCGTGGAGGTTCGACCATCGGCGGAACTCAACCTCCTGTTTGGAAAGCTCTTCCTGTTTGTCCTTCAAACTGGCCTTCGCCTTGCCGTTTTCCTCCAGTTGGTGTCGAAGGGTCGATATCCGGTCCCTGGCCCCCGCTAGGCCCTCCTCCACAGCCTCGATCTGAGACTTGATCTCCTCAAGGGATTTTTCGGTGACCTTTTTACCTAGCTCCTCCTCCAGCCGTCTCCGTCGGTCTCTCCCTCTGCCGTCCAGTTCGGTCTGTCGGTCGTCCAGTTCCTTGGCAGTCTTGGAAAGCTGCTCCCTCTCCTCTTTGGGGATCATAGCCTCTTTAAAGCTAACCTCGTCGGGGAAGCCTTGGGTCGTCAGGTTCGATTTAAAGTTCGATTCCAGATCCATGAGTTTTGGCTGTCTTTCTTTTAGTGATTTTTTAAGGGCCTCTATCTCGTTGAACGCCCTGTCCCGCACCAGAAACAGGTCGTCGTGGAGGCTGCGTTCCCGTCTCTCGATCTCCTCCGCTTTGGATAGCCCCTCGTTCAGCGTTTCCTCTTCCCTGTCGGGGTCTCCGTCGCCGTAGAGTTTTTTGCGGTCGTCGTCCACAGAGCTAAGGTTCCCTTGCAGGGCTTTCAGATGCTCCATCTCCAGTTCGAGGGAGGATTTTTCCCTTTCTACAAGGGCCTCGAGCTTTTTTATCTCCCCCTCCACCGTGGCTATCATGCCGTTGAGCTCTTCTTTTTTGGCCTGATGGAGCTCCCAGGATTTAAGCCTATCCCTCAGGGAATCGAGGAGGGATGGAAGGTCTTCCTCCGTGAGATCGAGCCCTAAGGGGAGGAGATCCTTCGACAGGATCTCCTTTCTCCTTCGGAAGTCGGAGTCCAGCTTTTTTATCTCCTCCTCCAGCTGAGCCAGGTTTTTTTGGGAGGACTTTACGTCGCTGGACAGGATCAGCTCGTTTTTCTCCAAGTTCCCCAGGGCCTTGTCCGCCTCGTCTTTTAGGTCCTCCAGGGCCTTTATCTCCGACTCCAGCTCCTCGGCCTTTTCGATCAGGTCGGTCAGTTCCTTTATCCTGCCGTCTATTTCGTCGGAAACCGGGACGTTGCCTTCGGCGAAGGGGTGTTCCGTCGAGCCGCAGAGGGGACAGGGCGCGCCGTCCTCCAGCCTCTTCCGATGGTTTTCAAGGCTGGCTATTTTGGCGATATAGGCGGCCTCCTTTAGAAGAGACTCCTTTTCAGTCCGATATTCCCGAAGAAGCCTGTCCCCTAAGGTGCGGCTCAACAGGTCTTTGGCCTGTTGGAGGTTTTGGGAAGAGTCCTCCTGATCCCTTTTTTTAAGGGTCAGGTCCTCCTTTAATGCCTCAAGGCCATGGACGGCCTCTTTTAGGGCGGTCTCCCCTTTGTCCCTCTGGGATGCTTTTTCTTCTATGTCCTTTTTCCTGGTCGATAGTTCGGCGAGCTGGGCCTCAAGCCCTGCAAGGCCCCCGATCAGCCAGCGGTCTCGGGCGTTGTTGCTGAGGTATTTCTCTATAGCCTTCAGGTCCTCCTGAGCTTTTGAACGGTCGGCCTCCTGGGCGATCTTAGCCTGACCATAGGACTGTATTTTTGCCTTGATCCCTCCACATTCGCCCTCTAGGTCCTCTATCTGTTTTTTCAAAGAGGCTATGGTCTGGTCCAGAGAGCGGACCTGCTTCAGCTTAGGGATGGAGTTTTTAAGGGCTTCTCTGCGGTTGCAGGTCTCCTGTTCCGCACTTTTCAGCCGCTGGGCTTGGTCTTCGAGAGATCGCTCCAGGTCCGGCAGAGCGCCCTCTTTTTCCAAGAGGGACTTTTCGTTCGACCGTTGCTGTCCTCTCAGTTCCTCGATCTGTAGATAGGGGGCCTCCAGGGATGCGGCACTCAGGGCCAGGTTCAACCTGTCCCTGTGGGGCCTGAAGCTCTCCTGCTCCGCCTGAAGTTCCTCAATCTCGTCGTTAAGGCGGGCTATCTCGCCTTTTAGGATCTCTAAGCCGTTCAGCCAGGAGAGGGACAGGTTGAGCGACTTTGCCTCGCTGGTCAGCCTTAGCTCCTCATCCTTCGCCTTCCCCAGATCCTCCTCTACGGCCTTTTCCCGCTCCCGGTCCAAAACGGTGGTGCCAGCCATCTCAGCCTTGAGCAGCTCCAGGGTCTCTTTTTCTTTACGGTGACGTTCGTGAACCGCTACGGATATATCGCTGTATATCTTCGTCCCGGTGATCTGCTCCAGGATAGGGGCCCTTTCGCTGGGAGACGCCTGGAGAAAGGCGGAGAAACCACCCTGTGCCAGGAGCATTGAGCGGGTAAACCGGTCGAAGTCCATTCCTGTGACAGTCCCGATGCAGGACGCCACCTCCCTTATTTTGGACTCCAGTATCTGCCCTGAGTCGCAGTCCGATATCTCGTGCTTAGGCTGCTGGAGCTCGCCCTCAGGGCTTCTTCTGGCCCTGTGTTGGCTCCAGTGGCAGCGGAACCGTCCCTTTTGTGTCTCGAACTCCACCTCTGCGAAACACTCTCCGGTGTTTCGGGACATTATCTCGTTGCCGCTTTTGGTGACGTTGCTAAGCCTTGGGGTTCTTCCGTAGAGTCCCAGACAGATAGCGTCCAGGACGGTGGTCTTTCCCGATCCTGTAGGGCCGGTTATGGCGAAGAGCCCCTCACAGCCTAAGGAGGACAGGTCTATCTCCCAATCTCCAAAGAGGGAGTTGAGGTTTTTGAATCTCACTTTGAGTATCTTCATGGTTCCCTCCTACTCCGCCTTGGTGTCTTGCTCAAAAAGGTATGAGACGATTTCGCCATAAGTCTCGGTAAGCTCCTGCCACTGGTCCTCTGGAACTCCCCTAGAGGAAAGCAGTCGGCGGAAGACATCGTCCTCTCCCAGGTCCTCCAGGGACTCCCCTTCAAACTCCATGCCTAAGGCCTGCCGGAAAACTCGGCTGTCCTTGAGCCTGAGGATCTCCATACCGTCGGAGAGGGCGTTTTCCAGTCTGTCCCTCAGGTCGCCTATAACCTCATCTCCGTCGTAGACTATCTCCAGCCAGATCTTTGAGCCACTCAGGGACAGCTCGTAGATCCGCTTTAGGATACCCTCCAGGTCTCCCTTTATCCTCTCCAGCCTCTGAAAGACCGGCACGTCTACAAGCTGCACAGAGGGATCTTTGCCGTTAAAGTCCACTAGACAGAGGCTCTTTCTCTGCCCTGCCTCCCCAAAGCCCATAGGTATAGGGGACCCGCTGTACCTAACGACCTCCGATCCGTCGACCTTCTGGGGAACGTGAAGGTGTCCTAAGGCGGTGTAGTCGAAGCTATCTAAGAAAACAGCCGAGTTGACGTAGGCCAAAGATCCTACGTAGAGGTCTCGGACTCCGTCGCCCTCTACGGTTTTTCCTCCGGCGGTAAAGAGGTGTCCAGTCCCGACTATGGGAATATGGATTCCAAACTCCTCCCTTATGGATCTGGCCTGAGACGCCACAGCCTGGTAGTGGGCTTTTATGCCCTCCGCCATCTTTAGCTCTTTATCCTGGACCGTCTCTCCTGGCTCCACCTGTCGGATATCCCTGTCACGGAGGTAGGGCACGGCGCAGACGATCATCTCGGGGGTGCCATCATCGGCCTTGAGGATCAATACCTCGTCCTTCGGGGATTCTGCCGCTTTGCCCACCACGTGGACTTCCAGGGCTTTAAGCAGCTCTTTTGGGGCGTCGAGGAAGGAGGGGGAGTCGTGGTTCCCCCCTATTACAACGACGTGCCTACAGGTAGAGCCAGCCACCTGGCATAGAAAACGGTAATAAAGCTCCTGGGATCGGTTGCTCGGGGTGGTGGTGTCGAATACGTCTCCCGCCACGACAAGGACGTGGACGCCTTTTTCCTGAACCGTCGTCGCAAGCCAGTCTAGGAAGGCCTTAAACTCGTCGTATCTTTTTTTCCCGTAAAGGGCCCTGCCTAGATGCCAGTCGGATGTGTGAAGCAGCCTAATGCCCGACGAAGAGTGATCCATAGGTAAATCTCTCCTTTCTGTCCTTATCCATTGTAGGCAAAGCCTCATCGATAATCAATCATCTGGGATATTTCCCGGGAAATATGACCACCGCGAGAAATATAAAAAACGACCTCCCTAACAGGAAGGCCGCTCTCTTATTCCACTATCTCCTGCACCCTTCCCACCGTCCCGTCCTCCAGACGGACCTTTATCCCGTGGGGATGGGAGGGGCTTTTGGTCAGGATGTCCCTGACGACCCCCTCGGTGAGCTTGCCGCTCCTCTGATCCTGCTTTTGGACCACCATAACCTTCAGTCCTGGCTTTATGTCCTTTCTGAGCTCTCCTGACATGTAAAATCCTCCTTAAGCCCTTCAAGCTTTAACAGCCATTCGCCTAAGTGCATACATCTGCACCGTAACGTATCCAAGCCAATTCTCTGTACTACAGAAACGCCAGCAGACACCTTGTCATACTCAGGAATTTCCTTGATAATTCGTTTTGACGGAGCTGTCATCACCCCATCATTTATAAGTTCTGGATTTTTATCCTTCCCTAAAGCCACCAAATTCTCTATTGCTTCTTCATGATCTAGATATTCCCAGTCTAATTTTTGAGGATCGGACAGTATCATGGCCTCAAACTCATGAAGTTGGATATAGGGAACAAAACGGTTGTCACGTATATCCTTCGACATTGCATCCTCTAAAAATCGAACTCGTTCATATCTATCGGATATTCCAACAGCACGATTATAGCCGGGAAAATCCTCCGGCAAAGCATAAAGATCGAACATCGTCGTAAATCGACATTCACTGTGGTTATCCTCTTTTAGCCAGGAGATGATATCCTTCTTGGCCTTCACATAGCTTAACAAGCCACCACGATACTCTCTAGAGACACGATTGTCTCTGCTAGTAAGCACACATCTAGCGTCTGCAAAGATACCCCATTTTGCCAAATGAGGAGCGAGAACGGCTCTCACGAAAGAAAGCTCTGTTTGGCCTTCAGCGGTCACATGGAGACGTATCACGGCTGGCCACCTATGACGTTCTTTTCCCATAGATCCGATAGACTATAGCGGTCTAACCATCCTCTTAGGATTTCACAATCCAATTTTTTGAATAGAGAACACTGCCTTTCCTCGTCTCGCTCGAGAACTACAAGATCTTCCGCTGTAAACTCGTTTATGAGACTGGAGGACTGGGTAGCTAACAACACCTGAGTCTTTTGTGACGCAGAGCGAACTAGCCCTGCTAGCTCCCTTATAGCTAAAGGATGTAATCCTAACTCGGGCTCATCTAAAACTATGAAAGCAGGCATTAAATCCGGTGGTTGAAGCAGCAGAGCAGAAAGAGCCATAAATCTCAGTGAACCGTCAGAGATCTGGCCTGGATCAAAGAGATAGTCGCTTCCGGAAGAGTCCCTCCAGTTTAACCTTATATAGTCTCTATTACCTGGAACTGGAGTGAGATCAAAATCTCCAAACTGTGGCATAATGCGACGGATATGCCTTATTATTCGATCATAATATCGATAAAATTGACCATGTTCTTTGA
The DNA here is from genome assembly GCF_900177735.1 of Dethiosulfovibrio salsuginis. Lineage (NCBI taxonomy): Bacteria > Thermotogati > Synergistota > Synergistia > Synergistales > Dethiosulfovibrionaceae > Dethiosulfovibrio > Dethiosulfovibrio salsuginis. The sequence goes on from NZ_FXBB01000025.1 coordinate 6,618, forward strand.
GCATCTTCAAAAAAGCGGCTAGATTTCCTCCATCGCTCCTCAGGTACCTGGCGTCATCGACGTATCCACGGTCTTTGATCTTCGCCGTATCCGAAGTATCGTGAAACTGATAAAAACGAATACCGGATAAAAGGTTATATAAGACCTCACATACCGGTCTGGGGTCAGTCTTTAGACCTGATTCTCCTTCTCGGCCATCTAGAACGTACTCCTGCTGCCCATTACCGTCTCCGTGGCAAATGATCTTTTCGCTTCCGATAAAGAGTCTATCCGGTAGGCCGTAGGAAAGAGCTATTTCATATCTGCTTCTGACATCCTCTGTTCCAAAATCAAGACTGAAGAAAATGGACTCGGTTTTTTTGGGACCATAATAGAGGAGACGAGTTACCCCTTCCCTGCCGACATACTGCTTAAGGGTCCCTTCGGTCATAAAGTTGAGCATCTTGAAGAATGAGATTAGATTGCTCTTGCCGGAACCGTTGGCCCCTAAGAGAACGGTTATATCTCCTAAAGGTATAGTCTGGCCTGCTTTATCTATAGACTTATAACCACTAAGATAAACCTGTCTCAACTTCACGCCTAATCAGCTCCTTCCTCAAGGTGAAGTTTTCCGCACTCAAGAGGATAATATCACAAAAGCCCCTCGATTAGCCCGATTCGGCCCAATCAAGGGGCTTTCTAGTCCCCCTACTCTACCGCCTAGAAACGCCCCACTCCGTGAACCAGCGGTCCTGGATGTCCTTGGCCCGTTTGAGGTCCTTTGAGGACATCCTTTTATTCAGTTTCTCCAGCGCTTCCTCCGCGTCGGATACGTATCTCTCGTTGGCTAGGTCGAGGTAGGCCCAGGCCATGGGCAGGTCCTTTTCAACCACAACTCCGTCCATGTACAGCGATCCCAGGACGAACCAGCCAAACTCGTTCCCCTGATCCACCGCCCTTCTGGCCCAGCCCTCTGCGGTGCGGTGATCCTCTTTGACCCCGTAGCCGTAGAAATACATGTAGGCCAGCAGGCCTTGAGCAGATGGCTCGTCGTCCTCCGCCGCGTCGGTGGCCAACGCCAGGGCTTTTTTAAGGTCCTCCTTTACCGCCACGCCGTCGTAGTACATCCAGGCCATAACCGCTTTGCCCAGGGAGCTTCCGGCCTTAACCGCCTTTTCCGCCAGCTGGAGGGCTTTTTTATCGTCTTCGTCCACTCCCTCGCCGAAGTAGTAGAGCATGGCAAGCATGGCGGTCCCGTCGGCGTCCCCCTTATCGGAGGCCTTTTTTGCCCACTTGAACGATTCATCCTCGTCCCTCGGGATTCCGAATATATCTCCGTCGTAGTATACCCTGGAGAGCACCGAGAAGATCTCCCCTTCCGAGTCAGAACGGGAGGACTCTTTAAGCAGTGAAAGCCCTCTGTTCGGGTCGCTGTGGTCCTCCTCGAATATAAGTATGACCCCTAGCAGGGCCTTCGCCTCAAGGCTACCCCCTTTTGATGCCTTTTCCAGCCATTTGATGGCCTCACCGGTATCCTGAGGGACATCCTCTCCGTCGTAGTACATGGCGCCGAGGGCGGCCTGGGCGTCGCTGTCGCCGGACTGGGCCATCTTCTTGAGGCTTGATATCTCCGACGATGGGGACTGCCCCACCTCCGGCAGGTTCACCTGTGGAAGAGACACCTGAGGGAGTGACATAGGAGGAAGCTGGGGCAGTGCAGAAGACGTCCGTGAGAACTGGGGGGAAATCCCGCATCTTTGAAGGAAGGGAGCTATCCGCTCCGTTGGAATAGAGGCGTTGACGAATGCCCCTTCGTCTTCCTCGGTGTATCCCCAGGTGTTTATGCCGACCACCTCGCCTCTGGCGTTCACCAGAGGGCCACCGCTGTTTCCTCCTGCTATTGCTGCGGAGTGTATCACCGTCATCTGTCTGTTTTTCTCGACCAGGGCGTTGACCGTTCCCTCGGTGTAGACCATAGGAGGGGCTTTTTTTAGCTTGCCCTCCAGTATGTCGTCGAAGCTCTGGTCAAACTGGGTAACAAGAACCGGAAATCCCCAGGCACTGACTCGGTCCATACGGTTAACCCTATTGGTGAAGGTTACCGGCGTCAGTTTAGGGGAGGGTGTGAACTTGAGCAGGGCGAAGTCGTTGCCTCCGGTGTCTCCGCTGTACTCTTTTTTGACCACCCTGGCCTTTACGGGGTTTTGAAAGGAGCTCATCACCAGAATATCTCCGGCGGACTCTACCACATGGGCGTTAGTCAGGGCAAAGCCGTCTGCGACCACGAAGGCTGTTCCCATGCTGTAGGAGTCGTCGTCGTCAACCAATACGTAGAGGATGCTGGGCTCAAGCATATTAGCCACAGCCCTCTGCCTCTCCTCCATCAGAGCCAAAACGTCGATCTCGGTGGCGTAGAGGGGCCCACCGAGCACCATAAAACAGGACAACAGACAGAGAGTAAATCGAAAGCAACCTTTAGACAAAGCCATCTTCACACGAACCATTCTATCCCGGCCTTTCCCTTCTATATTGGTTCAGATATTAGCACAACAGCGGCCCAAAATATCTTTTTCCAAATATTTGACAAGTGCAAAAACCTCTGCTACGATAAAGTTAGTTTCCCTCAAGGAAAAATAGTTTCCTATACGGAAAAGGAGGTGTGCCTTTGAGCAGTCTCTTAAAAGGCATGGAAGTTCTAAGAGTGCTGGCGGAGCCTCCTTTCAACTACACCCTATCGGAGCTTTCCTCCACCATGGGGATGGGCAAAAGCGGGCTACACAAGATACTGTCGACCCTCAAGGAGAAAAATTTTGTGGTTCAGGAGGGGTCGTCGAAGAAGTATCATCTCGGACCGGTGGTGCTTCGGATGGGCAACGTCTATTCAAAACTTATAGGCATAGAGGATATAGCGGCACCGGTCCTGTCGAACCTGTGCCAGGTGCTGGGGGAGACGGTCTATATAAGCATCTGGGAGGGAGACAGAGCCTACCCTGCTTGCAAGTGTTGCCGCCCAGGGGGGATCTACGACGCCAACGATTTTATCGGCAAGAGCGTCCCCATAAACGCCGGTGCGTCGGCAAAGCTTCTGGCCGCCTATCAGGATCGTGAATTTATCCAGGATCTTCTGTCAAGGACGGATCTCGTGGCAAGGACACCTTACACCTTAACGTCCATACCGGAGATCCTGGAGGAATACGACCGCATAGTCAAACAGGGTTACTCCATTGAGGATCAATCCTTTTCTCTGGGGGTGTGGTGTCTATCGGTTCCAATTTTCGGCAAAAACCGAGCGGTCGACCGCTGTCTGTCCGTCGGTGCTCCGGTGGAGGCCGTAGGGGAGGGGATTTTTCCCATTTGGTTACAGAGATTGAGGGATGGGGCGGATGAGATAGGAACTCAGCTACAGCTCAGGCGTTAATGTATCAGGGGAGATCCGTAAGGGTCGAGATAGGGAAGGAGAGGAACATATGTCTATCAGCAAGAGATCGATGTTTTTTGCGTTGGCCGTGGCGGCTTTCTGTTTTGCCGCTCTGCCCGGGGCCTCCGAGGCGAAGACTAAGCCCTTTAAGGTGGCGGGAATTTCGTCACCGGAGTACAGAGGCAGCAAGTCCCTGGAGACCATAAAGAAAAAGGTAGAGGCTGGAACGGAGGGAAGGGTAAAACTGGACGTTTTCCCGGCAAACCAGCTTGGGGACTACACCCAGGTATTCGAGGAGATCCGCCGAGGCTCCATAGAGATGGGCCTTATATTCCTGCCCAGTCAGTTCGACGTGATGCTCGAGATAGGCTCTCTGCCTTTCCTGGCGTCCTCCGGCGAGGAAATGAAAAAACAGCTTTCACCGGGATCCTACGTCTACGAGATCATAGACAATTCCCTGGATAAGCTGGGTGTCAAGCTCCTCAGGCTCTACGGAGACGGCTTTATCGGTGTCGGGCTGACGAAGAAGCCCGAAAGCCCCGCCGATCCCGACGTCAAGAAAGACGCCATGATCAGGGTCGCCCCTGTGGCGGTCTACAAGGAGACCGCCGAGGACATGGGCTACAGGACAACCAACATACCTTACGCCGACACCTACAGCGCCATTCAGACCGGAGTATGCGACGGCTGGATCGGCGGATCGTCCCAGATAAACTATCTCAGTTTCAGGGATGTCATAAAGTACTACGTCCCCTATAACTGTCTGTTCGACCAGACCGCCTACATCATCAACAAAAAGCTCTGGGAGTCCATGAGCCCGGAGGATCAGAAGGTCCTTATGGACGCGGTCAACGTAGAGGCCGACAAGAGCTTCGCCGACAGCGCCACCGAGGATCTGGAGTTCCAGAAGAAACTTCAGGAGGCGGGAGTGGAGATAATAGAGGTCTCCGACGCCGAGAGAGATACACTGGCCAAGCACATCAGGGCCAACACTTGGCCGAAACTGGCTGAGACCTACGGAGAGGAGACCCTTGAGAGGATAAAGAAGGACCTCTAGGTCGTCTATCGAGAGGCTGGCGAGAGAGTCTTCGCCAGCCTCTTTTGAATTAAGGAGGGCTTCATATGGAAAACTTCGTCCGTAACGTAAAAAGCTCCCTCCTCTGGAGGTGGCTTATAAATCTGCAAAAGGCCATATTGGTGCTGACAAGCGTCTTCGTGGTCCTGATAATGTGTACCGCCGTGCTTCTCAGATACGTTTTCAAGTCGGACCTTTTCGGAATAGAGGAGATAGTGGTCATAGCGGCCTTCTGGCTTTACCTGGTAGGGAGCTCCTACGGAGTGTACGAGAAGAGCCACGTCAAGGCGGACATAATCCCTCAGCTCCTCCCACTTAAGGCCCAGGCATTTCTGTCGGTCTTGGTGCGACTGACTATGTCCATACTCTGCGTCGTGTTCAGCTGGTGGGCTGTGGATATGATATCCTACAGCATCGAGTGGATGCCCAGGACCACCGGCCTCCGCATCCCTATATTCATATCCCAGACATCCATACTGGTGGGATACGTTCTCATGAGCTTTTACTCCATAATATATTTTTTAGAGGACCTAGGCAATTTCACGTCTCTGTACAGGAAGGATCAAGGAGGTGAGCAGCCATGGCGATAACTATAGCTTTAATCCTGATAATAGTGACTCTGCTCCTGGGGCTGCCTGTGCCCTTTTGCTTTATGCTTTCCACTTTGTTCATGGTGGTCAGCCACAGCTACGATCCGTCGTTTTTGCTGCCCTATAGCTTCAGCCAGATGAGCTCACTGGTGCTCCTGGCCATACCGCTTTTCATCATGGTCGGAGGGCTTATGGACCGAGGTGGCATAGGAAGCTCTCTGGTCCGTCTGGTAGAGGTTTTCGTGGGGAGGATAAAAGGAGGCCTTGGGGTTGTGGCGGTGGTGTCCTGTGCGGTGTTCGGATCTATATCGGGCAGCTGTGCCGCAACTCTGTCCTGCATCGGCTCCATCATGTTTCCGAGGCTCAGGGAAAACGGCTACCCTATGGGACACAGCGCCGCCCTCATCTCATGCGCCGCCCCTCTAGGGCTTCTGATTCCCCCGAGCTCTCAGATGATACTCTACGCCTGGGTGGGACAGCAGTCGGTGCTGGCCTGTTTTCTGGCTACAGTGGGACCAGGGCTGCTTTTGATGACTCTGCTTTCCATAATAAATCTGGTGCTCTTGAAAAACGACAAGAACATAAAGCTATATCCCCCTATGACGGGAAAGGAAAAGGCCGAGATGCTCTGGAACCGGTCGGGGAAGGCTCTCCCGGCGCTGATAATGCCGATTATCGTATTAGGAGGCATCTACGGGGGGATCATGACCCCCACCGAGGCCGCCGCCGTGGCGGTTCTGTACTCAGTTCCGGTAGGTTTCTTAATATACAAGGGCCTTAACAGGGAGAACTTCATAGAGGTGGTTATAGAGACAGCGACAACCACCGGGGTCGTCATGTTGATGATGTTCTGCATAATGATGCTCAGCAGAATATACGTCCAGGAGCGGCTTCCTTCTATGATAATAGACGCACTGACCACCATATCGTCCAATAAATACGTCCTGATGCTCATGATAAACCTGTTCATGATAATAATCGGCATGATAATGGACGACGTCAGTGCCATGTTGCTCTGCACCCCTATTCTTTTGCCGGTGGTCATGAGCCTGGGAATAAGCCCTATTCACTTTGCGGCCATAATCGGCGTAAACCTGGGGATGGGCAACGTAACCCCTCCCACCGCTCCAACCCTGTACTTCGGGGGCAGAATAGCGAACACCCCGGTGTCACAGATGCTGAAACCGGCTATGATATTCATACTTTTCGCCTGGCTCCCGACTTTGGTGGCTGTCACCTTTATTCCTGAGCTTTCCCTGTGGCTTCCCAGGCTGGTGTTAGGTGGACGTTTTTAGGAGGTAGAATATGCACAAAGATTCGAGATTATACAGAAGGCTGCTTAAAATAGCGTCTATACCGAGCGTATCCCCGTCTTCGGAGGGAGAAAACAAGGCGACCCAGGCCCTTTACGACGAGCTAGCCCAGACCGACTACTTTAGGAAAAACCCTGAAGATATAAAACTCCTTCCCCTTGAGGGGGACAGGTTGAAAAGGCACTTTCTCTTCGGGATGGTGAGAGCCCAAAAGCCCACCTCCGAGACGGTGGTCCTGCTTGGGCACATGGACGTGGTCAGCGTGGAGATGTTCGGCTCCCTGAGGGAGTTTGCCTTCTCGCCGGAGGAATACACCAGTAGGCTGGACTCCACCTCTTTAGGGGAGGACGGAGCCAAAGACCTCCTTTCCGGGAAATGGCTCTTCGGTCGAGGCGTAGCGGACATGAAGTCCGGCGTCTGCGGGGCTATGGAGCTCCTTATGGAGACGGCGGAGGACCCTTCCTCCACGGAGGTCAATCTAGCGGTCCTGTTCGTGCCCGACGAGGAGAACAACTCACTGGGGATGCTCTCAGCAGCCCCGTTCCTCGCAAAACTTCAGGATGAAGGGCTTAGTTTCCGGTGCTGCATAGACACCGAGCCCACCTTCGCCACAGGTGAGGACGCCAAGCCCACGGTATATCTTGGTAGCCTTGGAAAGATAAACCCCTTCTTTTACTGTGTCGGAGTCAAGGCCCACGCCGGGGAGTACTACGACGGTTTCAGCGTAGGGCCTACCATGGCACGGATCGCCCTGGCTATAGACGGAAATCCCTCCTTGTCGGACGAGCTTGACGGAACCATGTATCCTCCCTACGCCGCTCTTAAGGTGGACGATATGAGGGACGAATACTCAGCGACTATTATGTCCCGTTGCGCCATGGCCTTCAGCTATCTAACCTCCACAAAAATGCCACCGGAGATCATGGCCGAGCTTAAGTCCATAGCCCAAGAGTCACTGGACAGGTCCATCGAGGAGCACGAGAGGGCTAAGAAGGCCTACAGGGAGCAAAACGGCATGGCCCTGTCCCCCTCCTGCCTATCCGGGGCCGTCTACTCGGTCAAGGAGATCATGGACCTGGCGGAGAGCCGGGGGATCGTTCCGGTGATCTCGGAAGAGGGAGACGAAAGGGCTAGAGGCATGGAGACCGTATCAAGGCTTGTGGACGACCTAGAGATGGAGGGGCCTCTGGTGGTGGTGGGATTTTTGCCACCCTGGTATCCCCACAGGTCCAATATGGCGGATATAGAGGGCGATCCAGAGGTCAAAGAGGCAGCCTCAAAATTGAGGGAGAAAGCGGTCGAACAGGGGCTGGAGATGGACATAAGGACCATGTTCGAGGGGGTGTCGGACCTGAGCTACTGCGGCTTCACCGGAACGCCGGAGGAGGCTAGGGCCTTCGAGGACAATATGCCAGGAGGCAGGGCAATCTACAGCTTCCCCACCGACGAGCTGTTAAAGCTGGCTATCCCGATACTGAACTTCGGCCCAGTCGGTAAGGACGCCCACAAGAGATCCGAAAGGCTGTACCTTCCGTTCTATCTGGATCACTATGTTAATCTGTTGAGATATCTGGTAAAATCCATATAATCCACCTAGTGGAGTAAAAGGGCTCGATCTGGAGGGACACCTTCGGACCTAGCCCTTTTAGCTTATCCCAATCAAAGGAGTTTTTCGTTTGAGAAGATTTTTTTCAACCCTAGCGTCGTTGCTCGTCCTATCTCTGCTAATAGTCGGCCAGGCGATGGCCCTTACTATAGGGACGTTCAACGTCGAATACTTTAACGTCTCAGGTAAAAAAGCCTACTCCCCCGAGGACTGTTATCATCTGGCAAAAACCATACTGTCATCGAAAGCGGACGTCCTTGCCCTTCAGGAGATAGAGGGCGACGCCACTATGAGATACTTTCTGACAAAGTTTCTGCCTGGCTGGTGGTCCGCCAAGGGCAACGACACAGGAGGCAGACAGGACCTGTACTTCCTGTGGAACTCGGACACCGTAGAGCTCATAGACGGACCCTACATCTACGGAGCCAACGCGTCTTTTCGGTTCGAGGGCAAGAGCTACAAGCTGAACGACAGGCCCCATCTGGTGGCCACATTTCTGGACAAGGAAAGAGATCGCCGATTCACCATGGTCAACGTACACCTCAAGAGCCAGAGCACCAGGGGCAAGGGAGACTCGGACAAGGCAGAGAGGTACAACGACGCCAAGAGACAGGCTCAGATTGAGAGTGTAAACAAGATAGTTTCCTCTCTCAAGGGGCCTGTTTTCATACTAGGGGACTTCAACACCGACGACCCGAGAGGCACGTCTTTCCCCCTGCTGAGGCTACCTGACGGCCAGTACAGCTACGACAACAAAAAGAGCAACCTGGACTACATAGGCTACGCAGGGATAGAGATGGACGAAAAGTGGGCTATATACGAGATAGAGACCGCCATTCCAGCGAGATCCACAAAAAAAGCGGAACATCCCGACCACGATATGGTGGCCCTGGCTCTAGACGGTAGCGTCCCCAAAGTGGCGGTAAAATCGGCTAAGGCCGAGTCGAAAGAGGCCCCCAAGAATATCACCGTGTTCGTCACCAAAACCGGAAAGAGCTATCATTCCGACGGATGTTCGTCCCTGAGCAAGAGCAAGATAGCCCTCTCCCTGGAGGAAGCCAAGGCCAAGGGATACACCCCCTGCAGCAAGTGCAAACCACCGAGATAGGCCCGGGAATAAAACCAGCTTTTTACGCATGGGACAGTATCGGTAGCATTAGTCTGTGGTCGTCAAAGACGCTTTTCTCTCCATCTGTCAGGACAAAAAGGGTTTCGTTCTCCTGTGAATAGGTATTACAGCTGTATCCGTCGGTATCCAAAGGGGTGAAGCCCAGGACCATCTGGTTTGTGTCCCTCTTTGCCATGACTGAGATAACCTCGTCGATAGATAGTTCCCCAGGACAGAAAACGTCGTTAAGGTACAGCGTTCTGTCGTCGTAACGGGCGAAGACAGCGGCGTCCATGCCCTCGACGTAGTAGAAGTCGTCCTTCATAAAGGACGTGGCGTAGAACATGACGAGACCGGTATTTCTCAGGGCTGTGAGGTTGGAGAAAGGACGGGTGCTCTCGGAGAGGCGAAGCAGGAGAGCCCTGTTTTGGGGGTCCTCCATTTCGAGGTACCGTGGAGTTCCGTCCCCTCCTGCGATCGCTTTTGCGTATTGATACTCGGTTTTTTTAGCAAAACCAAATTTAGGGTAAAAATCCACGACGGTATCGTTGGCGAATAGGTAGATCATTTCGCTTTTACCCTTCCACTCGGAAATGACCCTCTCAGGGAGATATCTGCTGAGACCTCTGCCTCGGTACGCCCTGTCGGTCATAACGATGCCTATCTGAATGTACCGCTTCACCTCTCCACAGGAGAAAAAGTCCAGGATGTTCACCGACACGTTGGCGACCACCTTGCCCCCGTCCATGAGAGCATAGGGGACGTAACGATCATTCCAGTAACCACTCAGGTAGTAATCCTCAAAATCGAAGTCAAAGACGTCCCTCGCCAGGGAGTTAAAGCCACACCGTAGCTCCCGGTCTTCTTTGAAGTTCCAGACAAAATCGTAGTATCTATCGCCGATATAAACCTTGTCCATAGGCCTCACCTTTAGGACAGCAAAAAGCCAAGACCGTAGTAGGAGTTACCGTTGAAGTCAAATTCGTCTATGATATCCAGCTTTACCTTTCGTAGGTGAGCCTCAAGGGATCTACCGTTGATCCTGTTGATGAAGGTCGTTCCGACCTTGAAATAAGACATATGGTCCCTCATGCGGTTAAAGAGCAGGGGAAAAGCCTGGCTGCCTCTTTTTTCCGAGGCAATACAGATAGGGCCGTACTGAAAGGAGTTACCGTAGGTGATGGTCTCCCCTCTATACTCAAGGCCTGAAAATCTCTCTATCATGTAGTCGAACATAGGACGGCCTTTGAAGTAATCCCAACCGGCGGCCATGGTGTAGCCGATGAGGTCAGAACCGTCCTCCAGGACGAACAAGCCTTTTATTCCTATCAGGTCGATAAGCTGCTGGTCGGTGAAGGGAGTCGTGACAAAACCGTCGCTCATCCTATCTGGAGTCAGGTTAGACACCAGTTTTTTCTCCTGAAGGGCTAACACCTCGCCTATGTCTCCGGCGATTCCTAATCTAGCTTCCATATGAATCACTCCTTCTAAAATAAGGCCATGGGCCAGGAGAAAGCCTCCCGGTTCCATGGCCTTATATCGCTCCGGCGTCTAAGCTGGGGGAGCTATCAGAGCCACTCCCTGCCTAGGGCGTCGGCGGCCATCATGGCGTCGGCGACGTCCTCCGCTGTGACCTTCCATGGCAGGTTATGGATGGTCTCCCCCGGGGCCGTGGCCATAGTCGCCGCTGCCATTATCTTGTCCCTGGAGGGCTCCTTCAGGCCCAACTGAGCGAAGGTGATCGGGAGGCCCACGGAGACGCAGAAATCCAGGACCTCCTCAAGCACCTCCCTGGGGGAATCCTGCAACACAAGCTGGGTGAGGGTTCCGAAGGACACCTTCTCGCCGTGGTACATGTGGTGCATCTCCTCTATGGCGGTCATGCCGTTGTGGATCGAGTGGGCCGCTGCGAGACCGCCGCTCTCGAAGCCTATGCCGGACAGCAGGGTGTTGGCCTCCACGATCCTCTCCAGCGCTGGGGTAACGGCGTCGGCGTCGCAGGCGATTTTGGCCTCGTAACCGTACTCTATTAGCTGGTCGTAGCAAAGCCTAGCCAGGGCCAGAGCCGCCTCGGTGGCGACCCCTCCTGGCATGTTGGCCGACTTAGTCCTGGAACAGGCCTCGGCCTCGAACCAAGTGGCAAGGGCGTCCCCCATGCCGGAGACCAAAAGCCTAGTAGGGGCCTTCGCCACTATGGCGGTGTCCACTATGACCATGTTGGGACTGGGGGGGAACTGATAGCTCTCGAACATCCCTTCCTCGGTGTAGATGACCGAGAGGGCGCTACATGGGGCGTCGGTGGCCGCTATGGTGGGGACCACAACCACAGGGACAGATAGCTGTGAACTACCCCCACTTATAGAAGTGGGGGCTTCCTGGTCAATATCTCTAACGAGACAAGTTTCCCCAGGCTCGAAAGTTCGTCCCGACCTCGTGAGTACCAAAGCTACACTGCCGTGCTAATTTCGGTGGGCAGAGCTAGTTTCAGTAGGTTTTGTGCCGCATTTACGTCCCTGTCGTGGCGAACGCCGCAGCTTGGACACACCCACTCCCTTAGGGCTAAATCCTTTACCAGTGGGTTTTTGTAGCCACATTCAGAGCACAGTTGGGAGCTGGCATAATTTGCCCCAGCTATTATCAGACTCCATGAAACCTCCGATATGGCTTTAGCGAGACAATGGTTTTTCAACATGTTTTTTGACCCTAAGGTCCTCGATCACTATGGCTTGGTTTTCGCGAATGATCTCGGTGCTGACCTTGTGCAAAAAGTCACGTCTCTGGTCCGCTATCTTACCGTGCAGTTTGGCGACCTTTAGCCTTGCCTTCTGCCTGTTGCAGCTGCCTTTAGCCTTACGAGACAGGTCCTTCTGGGAACCTCTAAAAACTCACCTTTGAGTCCCCTCGGAGAGATCGTTCCGCCTACGCCCTGTTTCGCCCAATCGTATACTCGACCTGCCTGTTCCGTACGAACCGCCTCGGAGGGCACGTCCTGTGCCCCCTCGGCTTGGGGCGACGTCCTGTCGCCCCATTCGACTACACGACGGCATGTCGAGTATACGGGCTCAAATGGGCTCCGTCGGAACGATCTCTCCGAGGATTAGAGTTTTTAGAGGTGCCCTTAAGTAGTTTTTTAATATATACATACTGCCATTTCTTGAGACTTGTGTCAATATTTTTAACTACTGTTCCTTGACTCCCCGCCGAATGGCTCCTCCACGAAAGCCACAGAGTTGGCCTCGAAGCTGGCCTTCATGGACTCCCTGACCGATTCGAGCCCTCTTTTGCCCCCTATGACAAGGGCGTTTTTGCCCAACAAAGCGACCTGAGCCCCCGAGTTTTCGCAGGCTCCCGCCCCTTGGACATATCTTCCTGGCGCTATGAGAATCTTCTGTATTTAGTTCCCTCCCTTTCAGACTATGGATACTATATCTATCATAGTTTACAGGAACACTGGGGTAACTGTCGATAGCTCACCGTCCAGCTATCCATATTTCTCTGGTAGAATAACCCCAACGAAAACAGGTCGATCCACGTTGAAACTCTAAGGGAAGGGGTTGTCCCATATGGAGCGAGGATACACGTCCTTGAACACCGGAAACGGTAAGGGGAAGACCACCGCCGCCGTAGGTCAGGCGGTCAGGGCTTTAGGGAGAGGTTTTTCCGTCTATATAGGCCAGTTTCTGAAGACCGAAAAATCGGGAGAGATACTGGCCCTGGAGCGATCGGGCCTGCCGGTCGAGGTAGAGCTTTACGGAAGGGAAAGGGCCATAGGGAGCCCTATGACCGACGAGGACAGAGAAGGGGCCGCCCGAGGCCTTAAAAAGCTAACCGCCGCAATGAAGGACCACGACATGGTGGTGGCGGACGAGATAATAGTCGCCTTATCCACCGGTCTGCTGTCCGTCTCGGAGGTAAAGGGCCTCATAGAGGGCAAGGGGAACAGCACGGAGCTTATCCTGACCGGCAGAGGTGCCACGGAGGAGATCATAGCGATGGCAGACGTGGTCACGGAGATGGTCGAGGTCAAACACCACTACCGCTCGGGAGTCGCCGCCAGGGATGGAATCGAACGATGACCTTTCCCAGGATAATCGTGGCAGGAACCCACAGTGGCTCGGGAAAGACCACCGTGGTGATGGGAATAGCCTCGGCCCTGAGTAAAAGGGGGTTGAGAGTCCAGACCTTCAAGACCGGACCGGACTACATCGACCCGGGCTACCACTCGGTGGCCTCAGGTCGGCCCTGTCGAAACCTGGACTCTATGCTCATAGACCAGGACCCACTGCTGGAGCTCTTCCACCGATCGTCGGAGGGGATGGACCTGTCCCTGGTGGAGGGGGTCATGGGGCTATTCGACGGAGCCACCGGCCTTGACGACCGAGGAAGTGCGGCCAGTCTGGCCAGAATATCAAGGACGCCGGTGGTGCTGGTGGTGGACGCAAGGTCCATGGCCAGAAGCGCCGCCGCGGTTGTCCACGGCTTCGCGTCCTTCGACCGATCGGTGAACGTGGCAGGGGTGATACTGAACAGAATAGGCAGTCCCAGGCACTTCGACATGATAAAAGAGGCGATCCAGTCCTCCACGAAGGTAGCGGTGCTGGGATACATCCCGAGGGACGAATCTATCTCCCTGCCGGAAAGACACCTAGGGCTGGTCCCGGCCTGGGAGATGGATACGCCGGGGCTGGAGAGACTCTCCAGCTTAGTCGAGGATAATATAGACCTGGACGAACTGCTAAAGATCGCCCTATCCTCCGAGGCCTACCCGGAACACCGTAGAGACCTATTCTCCGCCCAGAAGCTCAGGGGTAAGGTCAAGGTTGCTGTGGCGATGGACAGGGCCTTCCACTTTTACTATCAGGATAACCTGGATATCCTGTCCCATATGGGGGCGGAGATAGTTCCCTTCAGCCCTCTGGAGGATTCCAGCCTCCCTGAGGCCTCGGCGATCTATATAGGGGGAGGCTTTCCTGAGCTGACCGCTGAGGAGCTGGAGTCCAACCACACCATGAGGGAGGACATCCTGAAGAAGGCCCAGCTCGGCATGCCTATCTTCGCCGAGTGCGGCGGCCTCATGTACCTGGTGGACAGGATAGAGACCCCCGACGGAGTGGACAGATCAATGGTGGGGATATTCTCCGGCAAGGTCTCAATGGGAAAAAGGCTCCGGGCCCTGGGATACTGCCATGGGGAGACCCTGAGGAACACCTTGTTCGGCCCCAAGGGCAGAGCTATAAAAGGCCACGTGTTTCACTGGTCCTCCTACGAGGGACCGGAGGATACCTCCTGGGCCCTGAGGCTGACCAAGGGCGATACCAACACTATGGAGGGCCTGGCCTACAAAAACGTCCTGGCCAGCTACCTCCACGTACACTTCGCCAGCGACCTGTCCATCGCCGAATCCTTCATATCCTCAGCCCTGGAGTGGCAAAAAAAGGCCAACAGGGTTTGACAAATGGCCGGAAGGCCCTATCATTTTCCGATGTACCTAAGACACGAAAAGCCTCGATTCTCTCGGAAGACCGGTGCAATTCCGGCGCGGACCCGCCACTGTGAACTCCATCCTGGAGTGAGCCAGATCTGGGGAAACGAGGCTGATTAAAGACCTGCGAGGTTCAGGCGTCTGGAGGCGGACCTTGAGGGTCCGCCTTTTTATTTAGGAGGTATGAAATGTATAAGAGATTTATGGCTCCATCGGACATAGAGGCAAAGAGCTTCAGGATACTTCAGGAGAAGATGGGCCGCTTCCAGGGCACCGAGGAGGAACTGGCTATAGTGACCAGGGTCGCCCACGCCACCGCCGATGTGGACTTCGGGAAGAGCCTCTATATCCACCCTAAAGCGATAGAGTCGGCCATAGCGGCCCTCAAGGCAGGGAAGCCTGTAATAACCGACGTGGAGATGGTGAGAGCGGGCATAAGAAAGGAAGGGCTATCAAGGCTGGGAGGGGAGGTACTGACCTTCCTAAACGACCCAGACGTGGCGGAGATGGCAAAGGCCACGGAGAACGCCACTAGGTCCCAGATGGCCATGAGAAAGGCGGTTGCCCACATGGACGGCGCCATCGTTGCCATAGGCAACGCCCCTACCGCTCTTTTCGAGGTCATAGACAGGATAAAGTCGAAAGACGTCCGTCCTGCGGTGGTGATAGGTATGCCGATAGGATTCGTCGGAGCCGCCGAGTCCCATCAGGAGCTTATGGACCTAGACTATCCCTCCATAACCGCCCCAGGACCTAAAGGAGGGAGCCCCGTCGCCGCCGCCACGGTAAACGCCCTCATAAAGCTGGCCCTCGGAGAATGATGGACCCACTGGAAAAACTGGGCAAGGTGGGGGATCTCCAGAGGGGCTTCACCTCAGGTACCTCCGCCCAGGCGGCGGTGAAGGGAGCGGCCATCATGGCGGTGACCGGTGTGTCGGTGGAGTACGTGGAGGTTACTCTGCCAAACGGCGAGGACATAGAGATACCCTTAACCGACCTCAACGCCGGGCCAGGATGGGGGTCCTGTTGCGTGGTCAAGAGGTCCGGCGACGACCCGGACGTCACCGACGGCCACCGTTTCTGCGCCACGGTCAGGGTCACCGACGAAGAGGGAGTGACCTTAAAAGGCGGCGTAGGGGTCGGTAAGGTTACCAAGCAGGGCCTCCCTGTCCAGCCAGGAGAGTGGGCAATAAACCCCACCCCCAGGAGGATGATGGAACGTGACCTCTCGTGTCTGGTTCCCGAGGGCAAGGGGCTTGAGGCGATGATATGGGTCCCCGACGGCGAGGAGCTGGCAAAAAAGACCTGGAACCCCAGGCTCGGCATAGAGGGAGGCATCTCCATAATAGGGACCACCGGCGTTGTGGAACCTAAGTCCACCGCCGCCTGGGAGGCGTCAATAGACCTCTACGTTAAGGTGGCCGCAAAGGAGGCAGGTGACGGCCCGATGTACCTCCCTCTGGGCTATATCGGCGAGAGGCTGCTGTCGGAACGCTATTCCATCGACCTGGGCAAGACAGTCAAGACCGGAGACAAGGTAGGCTACACCCTGGAAAGGTGTCGGGCAGAGGGGATAAAAAAGGCCCTGGTGGTGGGGCATATAGGCAAGCTGTCCAAGGTCGCGGCGGGCATATTCGACACCAACTACCGCTCCGGCGACGGACGGCTGGAGACAATAGCCGCCTGGGCGGGAGCCTGTGGGGCATCCGCTGAGACCGTCAGGGAGATACTGGACCTCAAGCTCGCCGAGGCCGCGGTGGCCATTCTCCAAAGGGAGGGTCTGGACGAGGCACTTTACCACCTGGCCCGACGGTCCGGCGAGAGGATGGCGGACCTGCTGGACCAGAAGATGGAGATAGGTGTCATCCTGACGGACCTGGCGGGAAACGTCCTGAGCGTATGGCCCGAGGGCCTTTTGGAGGAAGAGCGATGGAAAAAGTTTACGTCGTAGGGGTTCCGCCGTCTATGGACTACATGATCCCCTTGGCCTCCAGGATCATAGGTTCGTCCCACACCCTCATAGGGGCCCCGAGGCTTCTGGATATGTTCAAGGACCTGAAGGGCAAAAGGCTGACCCCCCTCCAGGGAGGATACGGAACCTGCCTGGAGATCATAAAGAACAGGGCACCGGAGGAGAAAATCGCCGTTTTGGTCTCCGGGGATCCCTGTTTTTACAGCCTGGGGACCTCCCTGGCCTCGGCTATGCCAAAGGAGGAACTTGAGATCGTGCCGGCCATAGGGTCCATGTCCCTGGCCTTCGCAAGGCTTGGTCTGGCCTGGCAGGACTGCGTATTCCTGAGCTTTCACGGCAGGGCGGACGTCGATCTTGACCGGGCCATAAAGGATCCGACCAGGCCTGTGGCGGTGCTGACAGGGGGCGAGAACGGCCCTTCGTCGGTGGCCCGGGCCTTTTTGGACGCCGGGCCCGACAGGGTATGTCACGTCATGTCGAACCTAGGGATGGAGGGGGAAAGAATCCAGCCCCTTACCCTGTCCTCCCTGGCAAAAGACAGCAGTGATTTCCCCTCCCTGACGGTCTTGGTCCTGGAGGGCCTGAGATGATCGGGCCCTACAGGGACGAGGACTTCGCCAGGCTCCCTAAGGTCCCTCTGACCAAGGCCCCTATAAGGGCCCTGGTGGCGTCGCTGCTCCAGCCCCTCCACGGCCGTACCGTCGGGGAGGTCGGGACCGGCACAGGAGGGATCACCTCCGAGCTTGCCAGAGCTGTAGGCCCAGGAAGGGTCTACTCCATGGACCCGTCAAAAGAGGCCATAGAGGTGGCGACGAAGAACCTCTCCGATCTCGGCCTGATCCAGAGAGTCACCCTGATCCCCCAGGGCGCACCGGAGGGTCTGTCCACGGTCCCCACTCTGGACGGACTGGTCGTAGGGGGACATGGAGGGGACCTTAGGTCCATAATAGCCGCCTCGCTGCCTAAGATGTCCGCCGGATCGAGGATAGTGGTGACAGCCAACATGCCCTCCACAGCAGTAGAGGCGTTAGAGACTATGGAGGCGTGTTCTATGGCCCCGGAGATGTGGCAGATAACCCCGTCCATGGGGCATAAAACCGGGGCAGGCTGGATGCTTAAGGCCCTGAACCCGGTGTTTGTAGTCTGGGGAGACGTTCCTCAGGATAGATCTGAAATTAAGGAGAGCCTTTTATGACGAAAATACCCAACCCAGTCCACTTCGTAGGGGCGGGACCGGGAGCACCGGACCTGATAACCCTGAGAGGCAAGACCCTACTGGAGACGGCGGACCTGGTCATCTACGCCGGAAGTCTGGTAAACCCTGAGATACTCCTTTGGTGCAGGGATAGCGCTGTGATAATGGACTCGGCGTCCATGGACCTGACGGAACAGGTAGAGGCCATGGAGCGGTCCTTCCGGGAGGGCCTGTCGGTGGTCCGACTGCACACCGGTGATCCAAGCCTCTACGGAGCGGTGGCGGAACAGAAAAGGTCGCTGGAGGACAGAGGGATACCGGTGGTGTTCGTGCCAGGGGTAAGCAGCCTTCAGGCGTCGGCTGCGGCCCTTGGGATCCAGTACACCGTTCCAGGAGGGACCCAGACTCTGATCTGCACCAGAAGGGCTGGGAGGACCCCTGTTCCCCAGTCAGAGTCCCTGGAAAAGCTGGCCTCCCACGGGGCCACCATGGTCATGTTTTTGAGCTCCGACCAAGCCCAGGAGGTCGCAGAGGACCTTATAACCGGCGGCATAGCCCCGGAGACCCCCTCCGCCTGCGTCTACAGGGCTTCATGGGACGATCAGATCGTGATCCGGTCCACCTTGCTAGAGCTCCCTGGCGCCATGAGGGAGAGATCCATAGACCGTCAGGCCCTCATAATAGTGGGCCAGTGCATCGATCCAGGCACCTCCGCAAGCCTGCTCTACGACAGGACCTTCTCCCACGGCTTTAGGGAGGGCAGGGAATGATATCGGTCTTCTCGGTGTCCCAAAGGGGAGCGAAGACCGGCGAACGGTGCGCCTCTTTGGTAGGCGGCGAACACCGCAGGCCCCCTAGAGACCAGCTCAGATCCTCGGTTTCCCAGGCATGGGGGCAGTCCAAGGCCATCGTTATGGTGGGGTCCATCGGGGTGGCTGTGAGGGTGATAGCTCCCCTTCTACAGGACAAGGAGACCGACCCGGCGGTTATAGTGGTGACCGAGGACGGCAAGACGGTTATCCCCCTGACAGGGGCCCATCTTGGAGGAGGGACCGACCTATCCCGTTCCCTGGGAACCGGCCTTGAGGCGGAGGTGGTTCTGACCACCTCCAGCGACAGGACCAGCTCTATAGCCCCGGACCTGCTCTGCTCCCGATGGGGCTGGAAAATAGAGGGCAAAAGAGGCCTGGTAGACACCAACGGAGCCCTCCTGGACGGGAAGGACCTGCTCTACTGGATCGAGGAGGATCAGTCCATGCCCCCCTTTCCCGAGAGATATCTGAGGACCCCCAGGAGGGATCTGGCCCAGGTCATAGTCTCCTCAAAAAAGAGGGGTCTGGCCTCCGACCAGGTCCAGTTAGTCCCGCCTTCGACGGTGGCAGGGATGGGCTGTCGAAAGGGAACCGCCAAGACCGCGCTCCTCCAGGAGCTGACCGAGGCCCTGGAGGACCACGGGCTGCTTATCCAGAGCGTCGGGGAGATAAGGACCGCCTGGGCTAAAAAGGACGAGCCCGGGCTTATGGCCCTAGGGGAGGAGCTGGGCATCCCTGTGACGATTATGACCGACGACGAGATAAAAGCGGTTCAGGGGACCTTCTCCCCATCAGCGGCGGAGGATCACCTAGGTCTGCCAGGGGTGGCCGAGCCCTGTGCTGCAAGCGCCGGAAGGCTCCTAGGGCCTAGAAGGGCCCAAAATGGGGTCACAGTAGCCCTGGCCCACCGGCCCCTTAACTTCGTCGGCAAACTGTCTGTGGTGGGAACAGGACCGGGGGACAGCGGATACATCACCCTTCAGGCCAGAGAGGCCATAGATAGGGCGGACTGGGTCGTGGGGTACAGGCTGTACGTGGACCAGCTCCCCCAGGAATGGCTGGAGGGAAAGGGAGTAGAGAGGTACGGCATGGGCCAGGAGGAGGAAAGGGTCGAGGCGGCTCTGAGCCTGGCCCGGAAGGGCTACAGGGTGGCACTGGTCTCCGGCGGGGACCCTATACTTTTCGGTATGGCGGGCCTCGCCAGAAACATGGCGATGGGAGTACCCCTAGAGGTTATCCCAGGGCTTTCGGCGGTCCAGGCCGCAGGGGCGACCCTGGGGGCCCCCTACTCCAACGGCCTCATAATGCTATCCCTCTCCGATTACCTCCAGCCCTGGCGGGCCATAGAGGTGGCACTGGAGGGAGCGGCCTCCACCGACCTGACGGTGGCCCTGTACAACCCTGTCCGAAAGGGACTGGAGGAAAAGCTGGATAAGGTAAAGTACACCTTTACCGCAAGAGGTTACATCGACGGCTGGCTCATAAGGGACGCAGGGAGGCCGGAGGAATCGATGAGACCGATAAAGCTGGCGGAACTGGACCACCGGGACGTGGACATGAGAACAATGATACTGCTCCCTGGGAAAAACACCGTCTATCGAGACGGCGTTCTCGTAGATACCAGAGGATACGGCAAGGAAAGGACTGACTCTATATGAAGCGAACCCTTATAGGCATAGGGGTGGGGCCCGGCGACCCGGACCTGGTCACAGTCGGGGCAATTAAGGCCCTGAAGGAGGCCGACGTGGCCCTCCTCCCTCTGGCAAAGGAAGGAGGGTCCAGCGTGGCGGGCAGCATAGTGAAGAGCCATCTGGACCGAGATTGGACCTCCTTCGTCTTCCCCATGAAGGGAAGGGAGGAGGAAAGGGACGGAGTGATACTGGACCAGCTTGAGAGGCTACGCCCCCTTTGGGAGGGAGCCGCCACTATAGCCCTGCCGGTCATAGGGGACTCGACACTCTACGCCACCGTGGCCTGGCTCTTTATGCAGTGGCGTAAGCTGGACCCATGCATGGAGCTGAGGCTGATCCCTGGAATATCCGCCCACTCACTGGCGGCGGCCAGGACCGGTAGCTTTTTGGCAATGGGGGAAGAGAGGCTGTCGATCCTGCCGGGAACCGCTCCCTATTCCGACTTAAGGGACTCCCTTCACGCCTCCGACTGCGCCGCAATCTATAAACCCTCCGCCCTGGGAGAGGATCTGCCCAGGCTGATGGAGGAGACCGGTCCATGGCCATCGGCGGTTCGGATAACCAAAGCGGGATTACCCGAGGAACGTATAGAGGTCGGAGAGAATGCCCTGACCCCCTGCGAAGACTATCTGTCCATACTGATACTTAGACGGCAGGGGGAAGGGGAATGAACCTGAGCTGCGTCTATCTGGACCACCGAAACAGCACCGTGTCCCAGAGGTCCGGCCTATGGGAGGACCTGGACCAGCTTGAGGAGTTCGTCGAGGAGGGAACCATCTCCGAGTGTCTGCCCCTCCACACCTGCAACAGGGTGGAGCTGTATATGCTCCACAGCGGCAACGAACTTCCGGTGGAGATCCTTCCCACCATGCCGCTCTCGACGCTAAAGGGCCTCGACGCCGTGGATCACCTCATCAGGGTCCTTCTAGGGCTGGAGAGCATGGCCTGTGGAGAGTCCTTCGTGGTATCCCAGGTCAAAAAAGAGTACGAAAGGTACAGGCCTCTCTGCGGCCCTATCCTCAACAGGTTGGTCCAGCGGTGTCTCAACGCCGCCTCCATACTTAGGACCGAGTTCCATCCCGGCAGGGCCCCGTCCATTCCGTGGCTGATGGTCCAGTCCCTCAGGGAACACCGCCTTTGGCCATCGATAAAAATCCTGGTTCTAGGGGCGGGAGATATGGGAGAGGAGACTGCGAAGGTCCTGAGGGCCTCCCAGGTCCCCTTCGCCATCGCCAACAGGACCGACCACAGAGCCCAGGAGCTCGCATCAGCCACAGGGGGGTCCTTCCTGCCCTGGGACCGGTGGGAGGAGGAAGCCAAGGCCTCCGACGTGGTTATATTCACCACCGCCTCGCCGGAGCCCATTATGGACTGTGGCCCAAAGTCCCCTTGGTGTATGGACATGGGAGGCTCAGCCCAGGTCCGAGATATGGGCGGTAAGGTGCTGTCCATAGACCATCTGAAGGAGAGGTCCGAGGAACTGCTCAAGGACTACCGAAAGGATCTGACCAGGCTGGAGAGGGAGACCCAGGAGACCGCCCAAGCCATATGGGCGGACCTTCTGACCGTCCAGGGGGACGCGAACAGGAGGCTTGCTATGATGAGGGTGGGCCAGATCGTGGAGAGCCGAGCTTCCCAGACCGCCCAGAAAACCGGGGCCTCGGAGGAAGTTCTCAGACAGATGGCATGGAGCGTGGCGAAGGCGGTCCTGGCCCCGGTTCTGGACAGGCAGGGCCCTCACTCCTCCAGGCTATGGCGGGTCCTAGCGGAGGGGGTAGACCATGACTCGTAGATTTTCTCTGATGGCAGCGCTGGACAGCTCTCTGGGGCCCGTTCTGGTGGTCGGAGGGGGCTGCGTCGGGGAGAGAAAGATAAGAACCTTGCTCAGCGCCGATTTTCCCGTGACCTTGGTGTCCCCGGAGGCCACGTCAGGGCTTCAGGGCCTGGCTGGCAGGAGGCAGATAACCTGGCACAGGAGGACCGTCACAGAGGAGGACTTCTCGTCCCACAGAATAGCCGTCCTGGCCCTTTCCAGAGAGGACACACTGTCGGTGATGGCCCTGGTGAAAAGCCCCTGCCTTTTGGACTGTTGCGGCGCAAAAGAGCTTGGCAACTGGTCCCTGGCGGCCCAGTTCAGGACCGACGGACACCTTATAGGGGTCGGCAGCTTCGGCACGTCGCCGTCGGCCTCGGCGGACCTCAAGATGAACCTCCAAAGCTGGCTGGAGTCGGAGAGGGAGAGGCCTATCCTATTCAGCAGAAAGAGCACCTTGGCCAGGGCTCAGACAATGGAGGCCGCCAGAGCCCTCCAGTCCCTGGGGCTTCCGGTGGAGATAAAGACCATGTCCACCTGCGGAGACTCTAACCTGAGCTGTCATCTCTCCTCCTTCGGGGGATACGGCGCCTTCGTCAAGTGTCTGGAGGAGGCCATACTGGAGGGCAAGGGAGACGGGGCGGTACACAGCCTTAAAGACGTCCCTACTCTGCTCCCCGACGGCCTAGAGCTGGTGGCGGTGCTTCCCAGGGCGGCCACCTCCGACTTACTGGTGTCCTTCTGCCCAGGAGGGCTGGAGGGACTGCCGGAAGGGGCCCTGATAGGGACCGCCAGCCTGAGGAGAAAGGCCCAGCTTCTGAAGCTCAGGCCGGATCTCAACTTCACCCTCATAAGGGGAAACGTAAACACCAGACTGGCAAAGCTGGACACCGGCGAGATGGACGGCATAGTCCTCGCCAAGGCGGGGCTGGACAGACTGGGCATAAAGCCCGCCATGGCCACCGAGCTCCCCACCATACCGTCGCCCTGTCAGGGGATTATAGCCATAGAGGCCAGGACGGGATCCGCTCTGGCCGAGCAGGCCAGGAGGATAAACCACCGTCCGACCTGGCTCATGGCCCTGGCGGAGAGAGAGCTACTGAGGACCCTTCAGGTTGGCTGTCACGTCCCCTTCGCCGCGGTATCGTCCTGGGAGGGAGAATCGCTCCACCTGAGGGCTCAGGCCCTTTCGGAGCTGGGTGATTCGGTGGATATGGACATATCCAGGCCGGTCTCAACCGACGAGCAGGCCCAGGACCTGGGGAGGGAGATGGGCAAAAGACTGCTCTCCTCCCCTGAGGCCCTCTCCATGCTGAGGGCATCCTCATGACGGTGTTCTTAACCGGAGCGGGATGCGGAGGCCCCAGATGGCTCACCGCCGAGGCCAAGGAAATCCTTTCCCAGGCGGATCAGGTTGTCCACGACGACCTGATCCACCCGGACCTGCTACAGATGGCCCCGGAGGGATGCGGTTTTCACATGGTGGGCAAGAGAAAGGGACTACACTCTTCGTCCCAGGAGGACATAGAGGCCCTTTTGGTGGACCTGGGAGGTAAGTTTGAGGTCGTGGTGAGGCTGAAGGGGGGTGACCCCTTCGTCTTCGGCCGAGGGGGCGAGGAGGCCCTGGCCCTCCAGAGGGCCCAAATTCCATGGAGATACGTCCCCGGTATCACCGCCGCCATAGGGGGGCTGGGATCCCAGGGGATACCTTTGACCCATAGAGGCTCGGCGGAGACTGCCACACTGGTTACAGGCCACAGAAAGGACGACCGAGACGACCGGGAGCTGTGGGAAAGGATGGCCCAAGCCGGCGGTACCAGGGCCATATATATGGGGGCCTCCAAGGGACGGTCCATAGCCCGGTGGCTTATGGAGTCCGGCGAGAGGGAGGACCTTCCCTGTTCGTCGGTACACTGGGGCGGCTGGGGTCGGTCCACCAGGCG
Organism: Dethiosulfovibrio salsuginis; assembly: GCF_900177735.1. Classification (NCBI taxonomy): domain Bacteria; kingdom Thermotogati; phylum Synergistota; class Synergistia; order Synergistales; family Dethiosulfovibrionaceae; genus Dethiosulfovibrio; species Dethiosulfovibrio salsuginis. The sequence continues at coordinate 30,615 of NZ_FXBB01000025.1, forward strand.
AGACTTCGGTTTGAAATCCGTCCCGGAGGACCTGTCCAGCCCGTCGATAATAGCCCTAGGGGACGTAGCGTCTTTGGGGCTAAAGCCCGAGGAAGGACCGTTGAAGGGGCTCCAGGTAGGAATAGTCAGACCCTACCCCGAGAGCTGGACCACCGCCAGGGAGTTGGAGGCCCTGGGGGCGGACTGCTACTCCCTGCCTCTCCTAAAACTAAAAAGGCTCGAGCATAACTGGGACCGAGACGCCATATCCCGATCGGACTGGCTGGTCCTGACCAGCCCCAGAGGAGCGGCTCTCCTGCCTGAGGCCCTAGATCTCCGTAGGATAGGCGGTAAGGTGGTCTCCATCGGGCCCGGGACCTCCAGAGCCCTCAGAAGGATAGGCATAGAGCCAGACCATGAGGCCGCAAGTCCGACCTCCGAGGGGCTGGCTGAGGCCCTTTCCAGGCTGGTTCGACCGGGAGATAGGGTTTGTTTTTTCCGAAACGCCCGTTCGTCCCAGCTGCCATTTCAGGCCGTATCGACGGCAGGGGCGATTCCCTTGGACCTCAAAGCCTACTCTATGGAGGCATCTAGGCTTCCAGGGGAGGATGCCTATCGGTCCTGCTGGGAAAGGACAGGGCTGGACTCGGTGGCCTTCGGAAGCGCCGCATTGGTGGAGGCCTATTTCGACCTGTTTGGCCCTCTGCCCGAGGGGACAATCCCTGTGGCCTGGGGGATCCACTGCGCCGAGGCGGTGAGGGATATCTTCAAAAGGGAACCATTGACCATGGAGGAGCCGTCCTATCAGGGGCTGGTCTCTTCCCTAGTAAAACTTAAAAGATAAGCACAGAGAGGATGGCTATCATGGACAACAAGAGCATGTTCGAGACCGCCTGTTCCCATCTGGTGGGAGGGGTAAACAGCCCTGTCAGAGCGTGGAAGGCGGTAGGAGGGACACCGAGGTTCTACGTCAGAGGAAAGGGCCCCAGGGTCTACGACGTGGAGGGAAGGGAGTATCTGGACTACGTCTGTAGCTGGGGACCTCTCATACTGGGACACTCCCATCCATCGGTGGTGGAGGCGGTCCAGAGGGCGGCGGAGATGTCCACCTCCTTCGGCGCCCCCTGCGTCCAGGAGGTTATGCTGGCAATGGCGGTAAAGTCGGTGTTCCCCTCCATGGAGAAGGTCAGGTTCGTCAGCTCCGGGACCGAGGCAACCATGTCGGCTTTGAGACTGGCGAGAGGCTTCACCGGCAGGGACAAGATCGTCAAGTTCGACGGATGCTATCATGGCCACAGCGACTCCCTCCTGGTGGCGGCGGGGAGCGGAGCCCTCACATTCGGGGTCCCGAACAGCCCGGGAATAACCGAGGGGACAGCAAAGGACACTTTGGTGTTGCCCTTCAACGACCTTGAGAGAGCGAAGGAGCTTTTTAGCTCCCAGGGAGACTCCATAGCGGCGGTGATAGTGGAGCCCTGGGCGGGCAACATGGGCCTGGTCCCTCCTGCGCCGGGCTTCCTCCAGGGCCTCAGGGACATAACCGAGAGCCACGGAGCGCTGCTGATCTTCGACGAGGTTATAACTGGCTTCAGAAACAGAAAAGGCGGGGCCCAGCAGGTGGCCCAGGTCACCCCCGATCTGACCTGTCTCGGCAAGGTCATAGGTGGAGGGCTTCCGGTGGGGGCCTTCGGTGGACCGGGAAGGATTATGGACCGCCTATCCCCCATAGGCGACGTCTACCAGGCTGGAACCCTATCGGGCAACCCCCTGGCGATGGCGGCGGGGCTGGCCACTTTAGAGGAACTGTCAAAAGAGAGCACCTACGACGCACTGGAGTCCAACGGCCTGGCCCTCCAGAGGGGGTTACAGAGGGCCGCCGACGAGGCTGGCGTTCCACTGTCCACCGTCGTCATGGGAGGTCTGGTGGGAATGTTCTTCTCCCCTTCCCACCCGACAAACCTGGAGGAGGTAAAGGCATCCAGGGCGGACCTCTACGGCCGGTTCTTTCAGGCCATGATGGACCGAGGGTACGCCTTCGCGCCGTCGGCCTACGAGACGGTAATGGTGTCATCCTCCCACAGCGAGAGGGACATAGAGTCCACCGTGGAGGCAGCAAAAGAGGTATTCGACCAGATGGCAAAAGGAGGGCTCGACCTTGAATGACATGAGATGTGGCTTCCCCGCCAACCGGCTCAGGAGGCTGAGGGGGAACCCGGTTCTTGCGGACTCGGTGAGGGAGACAATCCTCACGGTTCAAAACCTGATGATGCCTCTTTTCATCGTAGAGGGAAAGGGAATAAGGGAGCCCCTGGCATCCCTTGATGGAGTGGATCATCTGTCGGTGGACAGGCTGGAGGAGGTCGTGGACCCGGCACTGGAGCTAGGGGTCCGGTCCTTCCTGCTGTTCGGCCTTCCAGGGAAGAAAGACGGCAGGGGGAGCTCCGGCAGCGACCAGGACGGTCCGGTCCAGAGGGCCCTGAGGCATATGTCCAGTGGATACGGAAATCAAGTCCTCCTGGCCTCCGACGTCTGCATGTGTCAGTACACCGACCACGGCCACTGCGGAATCCTCAAAGAGGACGGATCGGTGGACAACGACTCCACCCTTAAGAGGCTGGGGGAGATCGCCGTCAGCCACGGAAGGGCGGGAGCCCATATGGTGGCCCCCTCGGCGATGATGGACGGCCAGGTGGGGGCCATAAGATCCGCACTGGACCGCTCGGGATTTGAGGGTGTATCCGTAATGGGCTACTCGGCGAAGTTCCACTCCGCCATGTACGGACCCTTCAGGGAGGCGGCGAACAGCGCCCCAGGCAAAGGAGACCGGTCGACCTATCAGATGGACCCGGCCAACGGCAGAGAGGCCATCAGGGAGGCCCTTCAGGACGAGCAGGAGGGTGCAGACCTGCTCATGGTCAAGCCCTCGCTGCTCTATTTGGACGTCCTGGCAAACCTGAGACGGGAGACCCTTCTGCCATTGGCGGCCTACATGGTCAGCGGTGAGTACATGATGCTGAGGCACGGGGCCAGGGCTGGAGCCATAGACGGCAAAAGGTCCATGATGGAGGCCCACCTGGCCCTGAAGAGGGCCGGAGCGGACATCATCATAACCTACGGGGCAAGGGAGATAGCCCGATGGCTCAGTCAGCCGTAGATTTCCTGAGGCTCGGAGGGCCGGTGGTATGGTGCATCGCCGGCCTCTCGGTGATAGCCCTGGCAGTGGTCCTTGAACGGCTGTTTTTCGCCATCCGGTCCTGGGAAAACCCCGAGCCGGTGGAGAGGGCGCTGTGCGAGGTGCTGTACAAGGGAGATCCGTCGGCTTCCACCGCCCTATGCAAAGAGAAAGACACCTCCATAAGAAGGCTCTTTCTGGCGGGGGTGAACCACTGGCAGACCGACAGAGAGTCCCTCCAGATCCTTCTAGAGGGACAGATAAGGAGGGAGACCTACCGGTGGAGCAAAGGACTGTCCGTCCTGTCCGCCATAGCCAGAATAGCCCCCCTTCTTGGGTTGCTGGGGACGGTCCTGGGCATGGTTGACATATTCCAGGCCCTTCCCGAGACAGACCAGGCCCCTATGGTCGCTCTGGCGGGGGGTATATGGAAGGCCCTGCTCACCACCGTGGCAGGCCTTGCGGTGGCGGTCCCGGCGATGCTCTGCCACTCGGTGCTCAGCGCTAAGGTGGACGACGTGGAGGAGACCCTGGCCCGGGGAGCGGACTTTCTGCTTCGGGAGAAGATGGGGAAAGGATGAGGCGGAGGGCCAACCAGGCGGAGGTCGAGCTGACTCCCCTGATAGACGTCCTGTTCATACTGATAATCTTCTTCGTCCTGACGGCGTCCTTCGTCCAGGGACAGATACCTCTTGACCTCCCCGACGGCAGGGGGACCCCCCCTCAGGAACAGGGGATGACCATATCCATGACCGAGGACGGCTCGTTATACCTCAACGATAGCCCTGTGGACAGGGAGGCCCTTATAGAGGGAGCCAGGATGGCCTTGGATCAGGGCAAGTCCCTCATACTGGTCGCCGACCGATCCATACCCTACGGTGAGGTGGCGTCCCTTCTGGACATGTTGAGGGCCAACGGAGTTTCCTCCGTAGGGTTGGGGCTGAAAGGCACAGAGCCGTGAGATGGGCAGTTCCGATACTGATAAGCCTTATTCTCCACGGCCTGATGCTCTCGGTGAACTGGACCGCCGAGCTGAAGGGAAGAGGCCAGATCATATCGGTCAGGCTGATACCGCTGGCACAAGAGCCCGGACCAGGACCCGACTCTCCCGAGGGAGGGAGACAAAAACAGGAACCGGCCTCCAACCCTGAGAAGCCATCGGAACCGGTTCAGGAGCCCCCTGGGCAGGAGACCTCGAAGAACAATGAGGTACAGAAAAAGCCTGAATCGGCTCCAGAACTGATCCAAAAACCACTAGCGGTGGAAAAGCCACAGGAGAGGAAAGTTACACCGAAAACCAAACCGGAGGCCGAGCCGACCCAGAAACCTGTCCCACAGAAAACTCCGGCAAAGACGGAGCCTAAACCGGTCAAGGAAGTCCCAGAAAAACGGAAACCGGTTGAAAAAACCGCCCCTAAAGCGACCCAGCCTACCAAGGCAGAGTCTAAAAATGAGCAGGTCAAGCCAGCTCCGGCCCCTAAGATACCCCCAAGTAACGACGGTGAGGGAGAAGAGGCCAAGAACATCGGTACACAGGGGACTACTCCCCTAAAGACCTCCACCTTGACCTCAGCTGGGGCTGAAGGAGGTAAGAAATCGGCTCAGCCCAAGGGGATCATGTCGGAAAATGACGTAACGGTCATCCACAGGGAACAGCCGGTCTACCCCCTCATCTCCAGAAAGAGAAAGGAACAGGGAACTGTGGCGGTTTTACTGGAGGTGACTTCCGGAAAGGTCTCAGACGCCAAGGTGGAGAGCTCCTCAGGGTCGCCAAGGCTGGACGAATCGGCGGTAAAGGCCCTCCGGGCCTGGAGATTCTCCCAGGACCTGACCGGAACGGTGAGGATTCCGGTGGTATTCACCTTAACTAAATGAGTAGAACTAATCCGAGGGAATGCAACCGTTAGTTTTTCGAGTCCCCTCGGAGAGATCGTTCCGCCTACGCCCTGTTTCGCCCAATCGTATACTCGACCTGCCTGTTTCGTACGAACCGCCTCGGAGGGCACGTCCTGTGCCCCCTCGGCTTGGGGCGACGTCCTGTCGCCCCATTCGACTACACGACGGCAGGTCGAGTATACGGGCTCAAATGGGCTCCGTCGGAACGATCTCTCCGAGGATTAGAGTTTTTAGAGGTTCCCTAAAGACAATAAGAAGCAGGACCGAGAGCGATAAACCACTCCCGGTCCTACTTCTTGTTATCCGAACGGCCTACAGAAGCTTTTTAGACCCCGAATAGACCTCCTCCA